>JANXSB010000706.1 GCA_025352865.1 Chthoniobacter sp.
CCCGCGTCGAAGACCTTGGCGATGTGCGGATGATCCATCAGCGCGAGGGCCTGCCGCTCCGCCTCGAACCGCGCGATGATCTCGCGGCTGTCCATCCCCGCCTTGATGACCTTGAGCGCCACTTCGCGGCGGATCGGTTCGGTCTGCTCGGCCAGCCAGACCATGCCGAAGCCGCCCTTGCCGAGTTCCGAGATTAGTTTGTAACGGCCGATGACGACGGCTGGCCGTTGTGCAGGAAGCTGGTTTGCCGCCTGCTCGCCCATCACGAGCGTCTCCGCGGGAGCCTCTTCAGCATGAGCGAGCGTGGGAGCGTCGTGCGCGTCGTCCGGGGGAGGCACAGCCGCGATTGGGTCATCAGGCATGTCGCACGATGAAAGCGACCACCCTTCGCGGGCAAGAGAATCCCATCACCATGGTTCCGTTCCGATGAGGGCAAATTTTTTAAAACGCGCCGCCAGCGAGGCTCGACGCCATCCGGCCCATCGCCGAAAGTCCGCCACCGTGAACAACCCGAAGTTCGTCATCCAGGTCAGCAAGGGCCTCATCCGCGACCAGAGCGCCCGCCGCACGCTGATGTTTTACAGCGTCCTTGCCGCCCTCGTCCTGCTCTTCGCGGGTTCCACTTTTCTGTCCGGGCTGCTCGATCCGCACGAGCATCCTTTCCTCGTCCTCGCTTACTGGGCCGGTTGCGCGTGGATCACGCTGCTCGCCGTGCTGCTCGCGCTTTACGACATGGCGAAAGTGCGCGGCGACGTGAGGCGCGAGAGACGCCGGCTGGAGCGGGAGTTGATCGAGAAAGCCAAAAGCGAAAATCCCGATGATCCGCACCCGCGCTGAGAAGGAAGACCTGGAGCGGCAGACGCTCGCGCCGTACGCGCAAAAGGCCGGCGATTCCGCCGGTCGCACGCACCCCGAGCCGGCGCATCCGCACCGCACCGACTACGAGCGCGACCGCGCGCGGATCATTCATTCACGGGCCTTCCGGCGGCTCGAGTACAAGACGCAGGTCTTTCTCAACGGCACCGGCGACCACCTCCGCACGCGGCTCACGCACACCATCGAGGTTGCCTCGATCAGCCGCACCATCGCCCGCGCACTCGGGCTGAATGAAGACCTCGCCGAAGCCATCGCCCTCGCGCACGACCTCGGCCATCCGCCCTTTGGCCATAGCGGTGAGGAGATGCTCCACGGGCTGATGCGCGACCACGGCGGCTTTGAGCACAATGGCCAGAGCCTCCGCGTCGTCGAACTCATCGAGCAGAAATACCCGCGCTTCGCCGGCCTGAATCTTTCGTGGGAAGTGCGCGAGGGGTTGCAAAAGCACGCGAAGTTTTACGACTCACCGCTGACCGCAAAGGCTGATGGCGAGACGTTCCGCAGCCCGTCCCTCGAAGCACAGATCGCCAACCTCGCCGACGAAATCACCTATTACAGCCACGACCTCGACGACGGCCTCGACTTCGATCTCATCACGCCGGAGCAGCTCGCCGAGCAGGCCGCGTGGCAGCACAGCTACGAGGAAGTGCGCACGCATTTCCCCGAGCTGACCGGCAAGGATCTGCGCAGCTACGTCATCCGCTGCATCATCGACCGGCAGGTGCAGGATGTGATCGCGACGAGCGCGGAACTGATCGGCCACGCCAAAGTCGCGAGTGCCGATGACGTGCGCCGCCAGCCGCAACCGCTCATCCGCTACAGCGCCGCGCTGCTCCTGGCGAACCGCGCGCTGCGGAAATTTCTCTACGCGAATCTCTACTACCACCCGCGCGTCGCCGGGGCCAACCAGCGCGCCTGCGGGCTGCTCAAGGATGTCTTCGAGGCGTATCTCGCCAAACCGTCATTGCTCGGCGATTCCACGTCCCGGCGGATTGCCAGCGATGGTCTGCACCGGACGGTTTGCGATTACCTCTCCGGCATGACCGATCGTTATCTGATCGAAGAACACGCCCGCCTTTTTCCCGAGATCACCACTGAATGACCGAACTCGCCCACGTCAGCCCGCCGCCAAAAACCACGAGCAGCACGTAGTCGCCCACCTTCATTCGCCCCGTGCGGTTGGCTTCGTCGAGCGCGATGGCCACGGCCGCCGCGCTGGTGTTGCCGTAGCGGTCGAGATTGATGACGAAGCGCTCCATCGGCACATCCATGCGCGAGGCGATGGCTTCGATGATGCGGAGATTCGCCTGGTGCGGGATGATGCACGCGAGGTCGGCGGGTTTGATATTTGCGTCGGCGAGCGCGCGGGTGGCGGCGGCGAGCATGGAGGTGACGGCGTGCTTGTAGGTTTCCTTGCCGTTCATCTTGATACAGTTAAGGCGCTGGTCGGCGTTGTCCTTGGTGGTGGGGGTGCGCGAGCCGCCGCCGGGGATTTGCAGGATGTCGGCGAGGCCGCCGTCGCTGCCCATGAAGGTGCTGATGACGCCGTGGCCGCCGCCGCGATGCTGGAGGATGGCCGCGCCCGCGCCGTCGCCGAAGAGGACGCAGGTGTTGCGGTCGGTCCAGTCCACGATGCTGGAAAGTTTCTCCGCGCCGATGACGAGGATGGTGTCGTAGGTGTGCGAGGTGATGAACTGCTGCGCGATCTCGATGGCGTAGAGGAAACCGGAGCACGCGGCCGAGACATCGAAACAGGCGGCGTTTTTCGCACCGATTTTGTGCTGCACAAAACAGGCGGTGCTCGGGAAAGCCATGTCGGGGGTGACGGTGGCGACGAGGATGAGGTCGATGTCGGCAGCGGTGATGCCGGCGTTTTCCATCGCGGCGAGCGCGGCCTGGGTGGCGAGGTCGCTGGTCGCCTCGTCGTCCGCGGCGATGCGGCGCTCACGGATGCCGGTGCGGGAGACGATCCATTCGTCATTCGTCTCCACAAGCTGCGCGAGGTCGGCATTCGTCAGCACCTTTTCCGGCACGTAACTGCCGGTGCCGATGATGGAGACGGTGCGCTTAGGCTGGCTGCTGCGTGGGCGTGGGGTGGGCAGATTCATGATAGCGTTGGGCCTCCTCGATGATGTGGGGATTCACCTGGTGGCTGATGGATTGGACGGCCATGCGGATGGCGTTTTTGACGGCGATGGGTGAGCTGCCGCCGTGGGCGATGATGCACACGCCGTTCACGCCGAGCAGCGGCATGCCGCCGTAGTTGTCAGCGTTGGTGACGTTGTGGACGGCGCGAAAGGCGGGTTTGCAGAGCATCGCGCCGGCTTTGCGGATGGGCGTTTTCATGAGCTCGCCTTTGAGCAGGCGGAAGATGCTTTTCGCGAGCGCCTCGCTGGTTTTGAGGACGACGTTGCCGGTGAAACCGTCCGTCACCACGACATCGACCGCGCCGGCGAAAAGATCGTGGCCTTCGACATTGCCGTGGAAATTCACGCCGCATTTTTTGAGCAGTGTGTGCGCGGCGAGGGTGAGTTCGTTGCCTTTGAATTCCTCGCCCCCGTTCGAGAGCAGGCCGGCGGTCGGGTTCGCGATGCCGACGGCATGGCGGCAGTAGGCGAGGGCCATGATGGCGTTGTCCTCGATCTGCTGCGGCGTCGGGTCGGGGTTCGCGCCGGCGTCGCAGAGGATGAAATGCCCGCCTTTTTCCGTGGGCATGTGGGCGACGATGGCCGGGCGCTCGATGCCGGGGAGCGTGCGCAGTTTGATCGTCGCCGCGCTGACCGCCGCGCCGGTATTGCCCGCGCTGACCACGGCCTCGGCCTCGCCGCTTTTCACCAAATCAACCGCCCGGCTGACCGACGAATCCTTTTTCCGCCGCACGGCGTCGAGCCCGCTGTCGTGCATCTCTACGACCTGCGTGGTGTGGTGGATTTGGATGCGCCCGTCGTTGCACCCGATCCGCTGCAACTCGGCCTCCAGCCGCGGCGTGTCGCCGGTGAGGTGGAGTTTCGTGATCTCGGAAAACTCCCGCAGGGCGAGCGCCGCGCCTTCGATGAGTTGCGCCGGGCCGTCATCATGGCCCATGGCGTCGAGGGCGATCTTCATGGCGGAAAGTTAGGATGCAATGGAACGGAAGGGACAGCAGGAATTTGCCGGCGCGCGAGAATCTGGAAACGCTCCGGCGGGAGCAATCGCAAATTTCCGCAGGCGGCGCGCGAACGATCCGCACCGTGAGTCCGTCCGTCGCCTACTTCATTCGGTCGAAGTTCTTTTTCAAAATCTGCCAGTCGGCGAGGCCGTCCACTTTGGCGCGGTGGTCGGCGATGATTTTCGCTTCGTTGGCGTTTTTCGTGGGGCGCTGGGCGCGGTAGAAAATGCCGAAGAGGCCGGGCCATTCGGTGCCGGCGAGCTGGTAGGCGGCGTGTTCGTCGGTCGCGTCGTGGGTGGCGGGGATCTCGGGGAAGGCGCCGCCTTTGCGCGGGATGGCGGCGTCGAAGGCGCCGGGAAAGAACTCGATGCACTCGCTGAGACACT
>JANXSB010000573.1 GCA_025352865.1 Chthoniobacter sp.
ACCGCGCGGGCCGGGGCTTGGAAGAGGATGTTGTCCTTCGGATCGCCCGCCGCGAAGTTCGCTTTGATTTCCTTTTCGAGATCGTCCTCCGAGTCCTTCGCCTCCCACAGCCCGTAGGAAAGAATGCTGATGATGGGATCCACGATGGCTCCGTCGGCAATGACCTGTTTCCCGCCTTTGCGCCAGAGGCGGTACTCGGGCACCAGAGCCCGTTTGCACTGCTTCGCGCAGTGATCGAGGAGGGTTTGGAAGGCCGAGCGAACCGCCGTTTCATGCTTCACTCCGACCTGCTCGAATTGTTTGAGCGCCGCATAATACGCCGCGACCGCTTTGTGGGAGGGTTTTAGGGTCAGCGAAGCCATCTTTGGCATCGTCTATCAAAGGCTGCGGAAAACTGCCAGCGTTTGCTTCCAGATGAGCCAACGGTTCCAGGTTGGCACGACCTGCTTTGCCGCAGAGTCCGCCGCATCGTCACCGGTGCGAACCGCATGGCCTACTTCGCGACCGGCTTCAAGTCCTGATCGTACACGATGACCTTGCCGATCTTTTCCAGCGCGGGCTGCACGTCTTTGGCTTCGCCGACGACGACGATGGCGAGGTCGGTGGTGCTGAGGTGTTTTTTCGCGAGGGTCTGCACTTTGGCCGGCGTGGTCTCGGACATGCGGCGGGCGTAGGTCTTGTAGAAATCGGCGGGCAGGCCGTAGAGGTCGATGTCCTGCACGCGCTGGGCGGTGCGGGCGGAATTTTCGAGGGAGAGGAGATAGTTGCCGATGTTGTACTGGCGCTGGAGGACGAGCTCGGCCTCGGGCACGGGCTCGTCGCTGAGGCGGGCGATTTCCTTGAGCGTCTCGACGATGGCGGGCGCGGTGACTTCGTTGCGCGTCTCGGCGTTGGCGGTGAAGCCGCCGCCGAATTTCAGCATGCTGAAGGCGGAGTAGGCACCGTAGGTCCAGCCGTGTTTTTCGCGGAGGTTTTGAAAAAGGCGTCCGCTGAATCCGCCGCCGATCGTGGCGTTGAGGACGTTGAGTTCGGGCGTGTCGGGGTTGGCGCGGGGCGGGCCGGGCTGGACGATGACGATGTTCGACTGCACGGAGCCGGGGCGGTCGAGGAGATGGATGGTGACGCCGTGCATGGCGGGCGGCGCGGCCATTTTCATCATGCGCGGGTCGCCCTTTTTCCAATCGCCAAAGACGCGTTTGACCTCGGCGAGAATGTCCTCGGCTTTCACGTCGCCGACGATGGCGAGCGTGGCGTTGTTCGGGCAGAAGTGCTCGTGGTGAAAGGCGGTGAGGTCGTCGCGCGTGAGCGCCTGCACGGCGGCGGGCGTGAGGTAAGCGCCGTACGGATACTCGCCGTAAAGGACTTTGCCGGTGAGTTTGCCGGCGAGTTTGGCGGGCTGCTGCTTTTCCTCCTCGAGTGAGGAAAGGGTCTGGCGTTGGAGCTTGGCGAACTGCTCGGCGGGGAACGCGGCGTGGAAGACGGCGTCGGAGAAAAGGTCGAGGATTTTGCCGGTGTACTTGGTCAGGCCGGCGGCGGAGACGCTGATGGAGTCAGGCCCGGCGTCGGATTCGATGCCGACGCCGATGGAGTCTGTCTCCAGCGCAAAGGTCGCGGCGTCGCGCTTTTCGGTGCCGCGGTTGAGCAGCCCGGCGACGAAATCGGCGGTGCCGCGTTTCGTGTCGAAGAGCGAGCCGCTGCGGATGACGAGGCGGAAGGTGACGGTGGGTTTGCGGTCGTCCTCGATGATGAAGACCTTGAGGCCGTTGGGCAGCGTCTCGGTTTTGTAATCGGGGAAGGAGGCGGCAGGCGCGGGTGCGGGCTCGGGCTTTTGCGTGCGGTCGATGTCGGCGAAGGCGGATGCCGCGAAACCGGTGATGAGTGTAAGGAGGAGTTTCTTCATGGAGTTTTTGAAAGGTCCACGAAAGACACGAAAGCTCACGAAAAAGGGATTCAGCCTTTCGTGTCCTTTCGTGCTTTTCGTGGACGGAAAATCATTTTGCGGCGGGTGCGGCGGGGACGGGGAAGCGGAGGATGTTCACGCCTTCCTTGGTGAAATACTTGTTGGCGACGCGCTGAAGGTCGTCGCGTTTCACGGCGAGGTAGCGGTCGAGTTCGGTGTTGATGAGATTGGCGTCGCCGAAAAAGAGATGGTAGCGCGCGAGGTTTTTGGCGCGGGAACTCATGGTGCCGAAGCCGCTGGCAAACTCCGCCTCCTGCTGGTTGAGCGCCTTTTGATATTCGTCCTCGGTTACGCCGTCCTTTTTCACGCGCTCGACTTCCTCATCCACGAGCGCATCAAGCTGATCGAGTGTGACGCCCTGCTGGCCGATGGCCTCGACGCCGAGCAGACCGGCGTTTTCGAGAAGAAAGGGGAACGCCTGGACTTGCAGTGCGGCCTGCTCTTTTTCGACGAGCCGCTTGTAGAGCCGCGAGCTGCGGCCGGAGCTGAGGATGTTGACGAGAAGCTCGAGCGGGTAGGCGTCGGGGTCGGTCTCAGCGGGCGCGCGCCAGGCGTGGAGCGTGGCGGGGAGCGGCGTGTTTTCCTTGAGCACGTCGTGTTTCACGGGCGCGGTCTGCGGCGCCAGCTCGACCTTCGGGGGCACGATGTCCGCGCCGCGGGGGATGGGGCCGAAGTAATCTGCGACGAGTTTTTTCACCGCCTCGGGATCGAAGTCGCCGGCGATGGAAAGCGTGGCGTTGTTCGGGAGGTAGTACGTTTTCCAAAAATCGCGGAACTCCTCGATCTTCGCCTCGTCGATGTACTGCACGGAGCCGATGGGCACCCACGCGTACGGCGAGCCGGCGAAGACGAGCTTGGCCAACTCCTCGAAGAGCGAGCCGTAGGGCCGGTTGTCGTAACTGCGGCGCTTTTCCTCCTTCACGACTTTGCGCTGCGTCTCGACGCCGGTCTCGTCGATCTTCGCGTGCATCATGCGCTCGCTTTCGATCCAAAGCGCGAGCTTGAGCTGGTTGCTGGGCAGGTTGAGAAAGTAGTCCGTCTGGTCGAACGAGGTGCTCGCGTTCAGGTTGCCGCCTGCGCCGGAGACATATTTGTCGAGCTTGCCGCGCGGGATGTTGTCCGAGCCCTCAAACATGAGGTGCTCGAAAAAATGCGCGAAGCCGGTGCGGTCGGCGCGCTCGTTTTTGCTGCCGACGTGGTAGAGCACGTAGGTCGCGACGACGGGCGAGGCGTGGTTTTCGTGGAG
>JANXSB010000019.1 GCA_025352865.1 Chthoniobacter sp.
GTTGCTGGCGTCCTTGCCCTCGAAAAATCCGATGCGGCGCGGGTTGTAATCTGCGCTGCCCGATCCCGGAGGCTTGCCGCGCAGGGTATTAAAGAGGGCGCTGTTATTTTGGGTTGCGGGGGTTTCGCCGAACCAGATATCCCCAGGCGTCCCGGTGATGCCGAGCACGGGATACTTTCCATACTCGGTGTTGTAGGCTTTGACGGCGGCGACAATCGCCGTGCAGGTGGTCCTGGCCTCGGTCTTTTTGGCCTGATCCTTGACGATGGTGATGGCGGGGAAGAGCAGGCCCATGAGGATCGCGATGATCGTGATGACGGTGAGGAGTTCGACGAGCGTGAAGCCGTGGCGGCGGGAGCGGAGCTGGGGGTGTGAGTTCATAGGTTGAAAACTTTTCGCGGCAAGCTACTGGAGGCCCGCCTGATGACAACTGAAAATCTCCGCGCCGACCACGATTCGGGTGTTCCCGATGAGCGAGCGTGGAGTGGTGAGGCCGGGGCGCTGATGACGGCGGACGGGGTCAAGCTGGCGCTGCGAACGGCACGGGTGACCGCCGAGGTGCGCGCCGATGTGGTGCTGGTGCATGGGCTGGGCGAGCACGCGGGGCGCTACGGGCATGTGGCGGCGGTGCTGGCGGAGCGCGGGCTGCGGATGTGTGCATGGGATTTGCGCGGGCATGGGCGGTCGGAGGGTGGGCGGGGCGATGCGGAGCGTTATGAGCTGCTGGTGGATGATCTGGCGCGGGTGGTGGCGCATTTCACGGAAAATGGGCGGCCGTGGTTCCTGCTGGCGCACAGCCTGGGCGGGCAGGTGGCGCTGCGGTTTTTGGAGGAAAGGCAGCCGGGATGCGCGGGGGCGGCGATCTTCGCGCCGTGGCTGCGGCTGGCTTTCGATCCGCCTTGGTGGAAGCTGGCGCTGGCGCGGGCGGCGCGACGGCTCTGGCCGGCGTATGCGCAAGAGACGGGAAATACATGGGCGCGGCTTTCGCGGGATACGGAGCATCTCGCGTCGCTGCCGGATCTGGAACTGGTGCATCACCGCATCTCGGCGCGGCTGTATTTTGCCATGCGGGCGGCGGGCGAGGCGGTGCTGGCGGGCGCGGCGCGGCTGCGGGTGCCGCTGCTGCTGCTGCACGGCGAAGACGACCCGATCACCTGCCACCGGGCGACGCGGGAGCTGTGCGAGCGAGTGGGAAGTGCGGACAAAACGCTGCGGCTCTGCCCCGGCGCGCGGCATGAGATTCACAACGATTTGGGCCGCGAGCAGGTGATTGCGGAGGTGGCGGACTGGCTGGTCGCGCGGTTGCCGGCGAAGGTGTGAAATTTTCCCTTTCCATCCCGCACTCCGCCCGTATAGTGCCCGCCCTTTTCCAAAAAACCGCATCTCTTCCCATGTCCCAACATCGCTCTCTCAAAGGTCAAAGCACCATCGCCGCGAAGCGCAACGTCCTGAAGCGTTTCGAGCGCGTCGAAATCCTCAAGTCCCGCGGCCAGTTCAAGGTCGGTGACAAGGTCATCGGCTTGCGCAAGACCAAGCCGAACGAGTAGGCCCGGACGCGGTTCCGCCGCACCGGCTTTCATCTTTCCCAACAAAAAGCCGCCGGACGCGCAATGCGTCCGGCGGCTTTGTTTTTGCCGGTGTGGCTCAGAGGAACTCGTTGATCAGGTTCTCCAGGAACTCCTGCCGTCCGCTCTGGCACGCGGCGGCTTCGCCTTTCTCCAGCATGAGCTTTTCGAGCGAGCCAAAGGTTTCCTTCCCGGCCTCGATGCTCGCGCCCACGCCGCTGTCCCACGAGGCGTAGCGGCTTTTCACGAAGTCCGCGAGGCGGCCGTCGGCGCGGATGGCGGCGGCGATTTTCAGGCCGCGGGCAAAGGCGTCCATGCCGCCGATGTGCGCATGGAATAGATCCTCGGGGTCGATGCTCTCGCGGCGCACTTTCGCGTCGAAGTTCACGCCGCCGGTGGTGAGGCCGCCGTACTTCAGCGCGGTGAGCATGCACTGCGTGGTGAGGTAGATGTCGGTCGGGAACTGGTCGGTGTCCCAGCCGAGGAGCAGGTCGCCGGTGTTGGCGTCCATCGAGCCGAGCGCGCCCGCCGAGCCGGCGACTTCCATTTCGTGCTGCATGGAGTGGCCCGCGAGCGTGGCGTGGTTGGTTTCGAGGTTGAGCTTGAGGTGGGGCAGGAGGTCGTATTCGCGGAGGAAATTGAGGCACGCGGCGGCGTCGCTGTCGTACTGGTGCTTGGTGGGCTCCTTCGGCTTCGGCTCGATATAAAACTGGCCCTTGAAGCCGATCTCCTTCGCGTAATCCACGGCCATGTGGAGGAACTTCGCGAGGTGGTCGAGTTCGCGCTTCATGTCCGTATTCCACAGCGTCGAGTAGCCCTCGCGGCCACCCCAGAAGGTGTAGCCCTCGCCGCCGAGCGCGTGGGTGACTTCGAGCGTCTTCTTCACCTGCGCCGCGGCAAAGGCGAAGACCTCCGCATTGCAGCTCGTGGCCGCGCCGTGCATGTATCGCGCGTGGGCGAAAAGCTGCGACGTGCCCCACAGGAGCTTGATCCCCGTGCGCTCCTGCTGCGCTTTTAGCAACGCGGCGATGGTGTCGAGCCATTCATTCGACTCGCGCAAAGTTTTCCCGTGCGGAGCCACGTCGCGATCGTGAAACGCGTAGTAGGGCATGCCCAGCTTCTCCGCGATCTCGAAGAACGCCGGCACGCGCGCCTTTGCCAGATCGAGCCCGCTCAGGCCCGCATCCCACGGGCGGATCGCCGTCGGCCCGCCAAACATATCCGCCCCCTGCCCACACATGGTGTGCCAATAGACAATCGAGAACCGCAGGTGCTCGGTCATCGTCTTGCCCGCGACGATTTCGCCCGCGTTGTAGTGTTTGAAAGCGAACGGGTTTTTCGACTTCGGGCCTTCGTAGGCGACGCGGCTGAGGGTAGGGAAATAATCGGGCATGGTGTGGTTGATTGAGGATTTGGGAACGGCGGGGCGGGAGATTGGAAAACCGCGCGCCACTTGTCAGCACGGAATTTCACGGACGGGAAAAAACCTGCGCCCGGCGGAATCGGCGGTTGCGCGAGTCCGGCGGGTTGGTTAAAAGGCCCGCTGCTTATGAGATTTCCGCTCGCCCTCACTGCCAAAATCGCCGCCTACATCATCGGGAAAAAACTGCGCGGCGTGGAGAAGTTCGCCACCGTCCTGCAGCTCGAACCGCTCCACACCTGCAACCTGACCTGCACCGGCTGCGGGCGCATCCGCGAGTATTCCACCTCGCTGAAAAACGTCATGCCGCTCGAAGATTGCCTCGGCGCAGCGGCGGAGTGCGACGCACCGATGGTCTCCATCTGCGGCGGCGAACCGCTCATCTACCCGCAGATCGAGGCGCTCGTCGGCGGGCTGCTCGGCCAGGGGCGCATCGTCTATGTCTGCACGAACGCCAGTTTCATGCGGAAAAAAATGCGCGAATACCTCGCGATGGAAACGCTCCGGGCATCGGCTTCTGTGGACGAAAAAATCCAGGTCTTGCTGAGCGAGGAACTCATTTCCCAAAAGGACGCCGACGAAATCCGCAAAGGCCCGAAGGACGAAACCAAGCCCGTCATCGCGCCGTCGGACTGGATGTATTGGAACGTGCATCTCGACGGCCTCGAACGGACGCACGATCTCATCGTCGAGCGCGAGGGCGTTTTCAAAGAAGCCGTGCTCGCGATGCGTATGGCGAAGATCCTCGGCTACCAGGTCGCGACCAACACCACCGTCTATAAGGAAACCGAGGTGCAGGAAATCGAGGACATGTTCGCTTTCCTCAGCTCCCTCGCGCTCGACGGCCACACCATCGCCCCCGGCTACGAATACGACGCCGCGAAAGTGGACATGGTGAAGCGCCTCGGCATCGAGCCGGAGACCTTTTTCCTCACGCGCAAACTGACCATCGAGAAATTCGCCAACGTCGAAAAATGGGGCGAGCAATATCCCATCTTCGGCACGCCCGTTTACCTCGAATTCCTCGCCGGCAAGCGCGACCTGACCTGCTCCGCCTGGGCCATCCCTACCCGCAACGTCCGCGGCTGGAAAGGCCCGTGCTACCTGATGACCGACGGCCATTACACCAGCTACCGCGAGCTTTTGGAAAAGACCAACTGGGACGCCATCGGCGTCGTCGATGGCGTCGCCCGCGACCCGCGCTGCGAAAACTGCATGATGAACTGCGGCTACGAACCCACCGCCGCCCTCGGCCTCCACGCCCAGCCCGGCGACATGTGGAAGAACATCAAGTTCAACTTCGGCAAACGCCCGCTCGGCACGCCCAACGCCGAGATCGAAGCCTTCAACGGCGTGAGCGCCGGCAAAGGCCACCTGACCGGCGGAAAGAAAGACATCCCTGCAGAAACGGCGGTCACGGCGTAGGCTTTTCTCAAAGCCGTGTCTTACCACTCGAAAGACGAAGCCGAAACGCCGCAGCGAGTCGCAGCCGATGGCCCGGAGACGCTGAGCCAGAGCCGCTCCGCGCTTGGGAACGCCATTTCCAAAGCGCAGGAAAACCTCCTCCGCCTCCAGCACGGCGACGGCTACTGGGTCGGCGAGCTTTTCGTCGATAGCACGCTCTGCTCGGACTACGTGCTCTTCATGCACTGGGCCGATGAAGTGGACGCCGTGCTCCAGGAAAAATGCGTCGCCCACATCCGCCGCCGGCAGCTCGCCGACGGCGGCTGGAACATCTACGAGGGCGGCCCGAGCGAGGTGAACGCCACGGTCAAAGCCTACTTCGCCCTCAAGCTCGCGGGCCACGCGCCCACGCAGCCGTGGATGCAGGAGGCTCGCGCGTGCGTGCTCCGCCTCGGCGGCATCCCGCAGATGAACACCTACTCGAAGCTCTACCTCGCGCTGCTCGGCCAGTTCCCGTGGAAGTATCTGCCCACCGTCCCGGTCGAGATGATCTTCATGCCGGAGTGGTTCTTTTTCTCGATCTACAAAATGTCGTCATGGAGCCGCGCGATGCTCATCCCGCTCGCGCTGCTCAACCACCACAAGCCCACGCGCGAACTCCCCGCCGACCAGCAGCTCCACGAGCTTTATCCCGTCGGTTCCGAGCAGGACTTCCTCGGCCTTAGCCGCAGCGGCCCGCGCCTTTCGTGGCCGAATTTTTTCCTCGTCTGCGACGCCGTCCTCAAGCTCCTCCACAAGCTCCCGTGGAAACCCGGACGCCAGACCGCACTCGCCTCCGCCGAAGCCTGGATGACCGAGCGCATGGGCGAAGGCAGCGACGGGCTCGGCGCGATTTTCCCCGCGATGCTCAACTCGCTCATCGCGCTGAAAACGCTCGGTTACGCCAGCGACCATCCGCTTTACGTGAAGGCGAAGCGCGACTTCGAGGGCCTCTTCGTCGATGACCCGCGCGACTTCCGCATCCAGCCCTGCCTCTCGCCAGTCTGGGACACCGCCATCAATCTCATCGCCCTGCGGGAAAGCGGCGTGCCCGCCGAAGCCGAACCCATCCAAAGCGCCGCGCGCTGGCTCGCGGCGAAGGAAGTGCGCATCTGCGGCGACTGGTTCGCCATGAACCGCCACCGCGAACCCAGCGGCTGGGCTTTCGAGTTCAACAACGTCTATTACCCCGACACCGACGACACC
>JANXSB010000031.1 GCA_025352865.1 Chthoniobacter sp.
TCGATCTCGCCGTCGGCGTGGTTATCGGCGCGGCGTTCAAAAGCGTCGTCGATTCCGTGGTCGCCGACCTGATTACGCCGATCATCGGAGCCCTCGGCGGAAAACCGGATTTTTCCGCCGTGGTGCTCGGCCCGCTGGCGATTGGGAAATTTCTCAACGCCACCATCGCCTTCCTCATCCTCGCCGCCGTCGTCTTTTTCCTCGTGGTGAAACCGATGAACGCCCTCATGGCGATGGCGAAAAAGAAGGCCGAGGAGAAACCCGCCGAGCCCGCGCCGCTGCCGGAGGACGTGAAGCTCCTCATGGAAATCCGCGACCTGCTCAAGAGCAAGCCGCTCTGAGTCGGGCGCGGTTTTTGATAAGCTGACAGCTTCCTGCTACAGCCGCCGCTTGAGCTTTTTCATCTCGCGCGCCAAGTCTGCCTGCGCCTCGGCGAGCCACGGTCGCAGGCCCTCTGCCGAGACGACGAGTGCGCCGAAACTCGTGGCCGTCTGCTGCTCCATCAAGTCGGAAGTCGCCACGGTGATTTCATGCTGGCTCGCGTATTTCGCCACGAGCCGCTCGACGATTTCATCCGCCGTCTGCCCCGCCCCGGAGTAGAAAACCTGGATGCCGCCCGGCTCCGTGGCCTCGTTCATCTTCGCGCCCTTGCCATCGAAAACCGCGACCACGCGGACGCCGCTCGCGTCCTGATAGGCGGTCAGGATTTTCACCAGTTCATCCCGCGCCAGCACCGTCCGCCGCGTGTGCAGTTTGCGCAGTTCCGGCCATGCGAAGATGACGCTGTGCGCGTCCACGATGAGGTAGCGCATGACGGCGCGGCCCTGATTCCAGCTTCATCCGCGGCCCGTGAGCCGCACCCGCACTATTCCGCGGCAGCCGCCGCAGCCTTCTTCGGCGCGGCCTTTTTCTTCACCGGCTTGGCCGTCGCCGCGGCCTTGGTCTTCGCTTTCACCCGCGCGATGTAGTCGAGGCGGCGGCGGCGTTTCTGGATCTTGTTCGTTTGCTGGCCCATAGGAATTGGTGGTGGTTTGAAAAGTGGAGCGCAGTTGGTACGCGGTGCGCCGCATGCGGTCAAACGCTTTCCCTTTTTACCTCCGGGAAATCGTCCCGGCAAATCCGTTGACGCACCCGTACACCGCCCCCATATTCCGCGCCCTTTTGCAAAACGACACCTACCAGGACATCGACATGGAACACATCCGCAACATCGCCATCATCGCTCACGTCGATCACGGCAAGACCACCCTCGTCGATCAGCTTCTCAAGCAGGCCGGCACCTTCCGCGCGAACGAAGCGAAGGCGAGCGAAGTCCGCATCATGGACTCGATGGACCTCGAACGGGAAAAGGGCATCACCATCAAGGCGAAGAACGCCGCCTTCAAATGGCACGACTACCATGTGAACATCGTGGACACGCCCGGCCACGCCGATTTCGGCGGCGAGGTGGAGCGCATCATGAAGATGATTGATGGCGTGCTCCTCGTCGTGGATGCCTACGACGGCCCGCAGGCGCAGACAAAATTCGTTTTGAAAAAGGCGCTCGAAAACGGCGCGAAGCCGATCGTCGTCATCAACAAGATCGACCGCGAAAACGCCCGCCCGCACAAGGTGCTCGACATGGTGTTCGAGCTTTTCATGGAGCTGAACGCGACCGACCTCCAACTCGACTTCCCCGTCATTTACGCCTCCGCGCGCGATGGCTACGCGATGAAGGAAATCCACGAAGAGAGCTCGACGATGGAGCCGCTTTTCGAGGCCATCATCAAATACATCCCGGCTCCCGCGAAGAGCGACGTGCAGTATTTTCAGATGCTCGTCTCGAACCTCGATTACTCCGACTACCTCGGACGGATCGCCTACGGCCGCATCATCAGCGGACGCGTGAAAGTCGGCGACAACGTGGTGCACATCTCGAAGGATGGAAAACGCGAGCGCGCCAATGTGACCGCCCTTTTCGGCCACGTCGGCCTCGCCAAAGTGGAACTCAAGAACGCCAGCGAAGGCGACATCATTGGCCTCTGCGGCTTCGAGGACGCCTACATCGGGGAGACCATCACCGACACCGAGGAGCGCATGCCGATCCCCTTCGTGGACATCGATCCGCCCACGATCACCATGAAGATTTGCATCAACGACGGCCCGCTCGCCGGTCGCGAAGGCAAGCTCCTCACCGCCCGCCAGGTCCGCGAGCGCCTCGTCCGCGAGACCCGCACGAACGTCTCCATCCTTTTCGCCGACACCGACATCGCCGGCCATTTTGAAATCCAGGCCCGCGGCGAAATGCAGATCGCCATCATCGTCGAGCAGATGCGCCGCGAGGGCTTTGAAATCCTCGTCTCCCGGCCCGAGGTCATCTTCCAGCGCGACGAGGACGGCACCCTCCTCGAACCGCTCGAAACCCTCTACGTCGATGTCCCGAATGAATACCTCGGCGACATTCTCCAGTCCCTCGCCGGCCGCAAAGCCGACATCACGCACATGGAGCACAACCCCCACAGCGTCACCGTCCAGGCCGTCGTCCCCACGCGCGGCCTCATCGGCTTCGAGACCGACCTCGTCAACGCCACCAAGGGCCACGGCATCATGTCCCACATCTTCAAAGAATACGGCGAGCACAAGGGCAGCATCCCCACGCGCAACAACGGCGTCCTCGTCGCCATGGAGCAGGGCATCAGCACAGCCTACAGCTTGGAGACCATCCAGGAGCGCGGACGCCTCTTCATCGGAGCCCAGGCCGAAGTTTATGAAGGCATGATCATCGGTGAAAACGCCCGCAACGACGACATGCCCGTCAACCCCTGCCGCGCCAAGAAGCTCAGCAACATGCGCTCCACCGGCGATGGCAAAGGCGTGAGCCTCTCCCCGCCGCTCACCATGACGCTGGAGCGTTCGCTCGAATACATCGCCCCCGACGAATACGTGGAAGTCACGCCCAAGAGCCTCCGCCTCCGCAAAAAAATCCTCGACGCCAACGGTCGCAAACGCGCCGAGCAAAAAGTCGGCTGACGCGGTTTCGGCGCTTCCCATCCCACTCGCGTCCGCGCTAAATCCGCGGCGCGATTCCCGATGGCCGCGCTCCTTCAGCTCACCCGCGTCACCAAATCTTTCGGCGCCGTCCGCGCGCTGAAAGGCGTGTCCTTCGCGCTGGAGTCGGGTGAAGTCCACGCGCTGCTCGGCGAAAACGGCGCGGGCAAATCCACGCTGATCAAAATCATCACCGGCGCGCACCAGCCCGACGGCGGCCAGCTCGAAATCGGCGGCGAACCCGTCGCACATCTCACCCCGGCCAAAGCGCGCGCGCTCGGCATCGCCTGCATCTACCAGCAGCCCGCGCTTTTTTCCGATCTCAGCGTCGCGGAAAACATCGCGCTCCGGCTGGAGAGAACTTCGCCCGCGCATCGCGTCCGCTGGGCGCAGCGGCACGCTCGGGCGCGCGAACTCTTGCACCGCATCGGCGCGGAGATCGACCCCGCCGCCGAGGTGCGCGCGCTCTCCATGCCGGAGCAGCAGCTCGTGGAAATCGCCTGCGCGCTCGGCGCGGGTGCGCGCATCGTCATCATGGACGAGCCCACCGCCTCGCTCACGCAAAAGGAGCAGCACCTCCTTTTCGCCGTCGTCCGCGAACTGCGCGCCAGCGGCACCGGCGTGATCTACAT
This sequence comes from Chthoniobacter sp., assembly GCA_025352865.1. Classification (GTDB taxonomy): domain Bacteria; phylum Verrucomicrobiota; class Verrucomicrobiia; order Chthoniobacterales; family Chthoniobacteraceae; genus Chthoniobacter. Next base: position 3,660 of record JANXSB010000031.1, read on the forward strand.
CTCGCATCGGCTCGATGAAATTTTCGCGCTTTCCGACCGCATCACCGTCCTGCGCGACGGCGAAACCGTCGGCACCAACCGCGTGGATGAGATCAACGAAGCGTCCCTTATCAAAATGATGGTTGGCCGCGAAGTCTCAGCCATCTACCCACCCGCCGAAAGCGCCCCCGGCGACGTCGTGCTCTCGTTGAAAAACGTCGGCTGCCGCGCCAGTGGCGTGCGCGACATCACGCTCGATGTCCGTGCCCGCGAGATCGTCGGCCTCGCCGGACTTGTCGGCGCGGGCCGCACCGAACTCGCCCGCGTCCTCTTCGGCCTCACGCCCGCCGATGCCGGTGAAATCAGCCTTCGCGGCCAGCCCGTCCGCATTTCCTCGCCGCAATCCGCCGTCTCCCACGGCATCGCCTATGTCCCCGAGGACCGCCGCCGCCACGGCGTCATCCTCGAAATGCCCATCGCCGCCAACATGACGATGGCGATTCACGACGCGCTCTTTCCCGGCGCGTGGCTGCGCTTTTCTGCGGAGCAAATACTCGCCCTCGATTTCATCCGCGACCTCGCCATCAAAACCGCCGGCCCCGACGCCCCCGGCGGCTCCCTCAGCGGCGGCAACCAGCAGAAAGTCGCCCTCGCCCGCTGGTTCGCGACCAAGCCGCACGTCCTCATTCTCGACGAGCCCACCCAGGGCGTCGATGTCGGCGCGAAAGCTGAGATTCACAAGATTATCCGTGCCCTCGCAAAGGACGGACTCGCCGTGCTCATGATCTCCAGCGACCTCCCCGAAATCCTCGGCATGAGCGACCGAATCGCCGTCCTCCGCGCAGGCACCATCACCGCCACTTTCGACGGAAAACCCGACGCCCACGACGTCATGGCCGCGGCGCTCGGACAGAGCGCCGGAAAGGAAGCCGCGTAGATGACCCGCTACTTTCGCGAACTCACCGTCGCCTTTGCGCTCCTCGCGCTGCTGCTCGTGCTCGCGGTGATTGCGCCCGCATTTTTCGAGGCGCAGCCGCTCCTCTCGCGGCTCACCCGCGAGGCCCCCACGCTCATCGTCGCGTGCGGCATGGCGCTCGTCATCATCTCGCGGCAGATCGACATTTCCGTCGGCTCGCTCTTCGGCGTGTGCGGCGTATGTGCGGGACTTTTGGCCGCGGAGAAATGGCCGGTCGCACTCGTGGTTCCTTTGTCCATCGGCCTCGGCGCGCTGCTCGGCGCGGTCAATGGCGCGCTCGTCGCCGGGCTGCGCCAGCCGAGCATCGTCGTCACGCTGGCCACCATGGTCATCGCGCGCGAAGGGCTGCGCTGGCAACGGCAGGGCGCGTTTGTGAATCTGCCCGACGGCCTGCAATGGTTCGGCCTCAGCCAACGCGCCGGACAGTTCACGCTCATCGGCCTCGCGCTCGTCATCCTCGCCGCACTCGCGTGGGCCATGAAAAATCTCGCCGCCGGCCGCTTCATCCACGCCACCGGCTCCGATGCCGAAGCCGCGCGCCTCGCCGGCATCCGCCCTCAGCTCACCACCTTCGCTGTCTTCGTCTTCATGGGCGCGCTCACCGGACTCGCCGCCGTGATGAACCTCGTGCAGTCCCCCCAGGTCGATCCGAAATCCGGCGCGGGCCTCGAGCTGAAAGCCATCGCCGCCGCCGTCGTCGGCGGCGTCGCCGTTTCCGGCGGGCGCGGCCATCTTTGGGGCGTCTTCACCGGCGTCCTCCTGCTCGCCTGCATCAACCCCGCGCTCACCTACCTCCACGTCGAGGCCTATTGGGAAAAGGCCATCCAGGGCGCGATCATCCTCCTCGCCGTCATCGCCGACGGCCTGCGCACCCGGCGCGGCTGTAGGGGAAGCTGACAGCTTCCCCTACAGCGCTTGCGCCATCGCGATCATGTCCAAAATCCATTCTTCAAAAATCAAATCCGCCCTCCTCCGTCACGAGACCATTCTCCTCGTGGTGCTGCTCGCGGAGTGGTTCTACTTCGACTCGGTGGGCCGGCGCTTCGGCTCGCTCGACAACACCTTCGACATCCTCCGTCACTCCGTGGAAATCGGCCTGCTCGCGCTCGTGATGACGCCGATCATCCTCACCGGCGGCATTGATCTGTCGGTCGGTTCCTTACTCGGTTTGTGCGCGATCCTCTTCGGAAAAATGTGGCGCGACGCCCACATGGATCCCGCGCTGGCGTCAGTTTGCACGCTCGGCATCGGCGCGGTGGCCGGCAGCTTGAATGCGGCGCTCATCACCGGCCTGCGGCTGCCGCCGCTCATCGTCACGCTCGGCACGTACTCGCTATTTCGCGGCTTGGCGGAAGCGATAACGCGCGGTGTGGACACCTTCACCGGCTTCCCGCAATCCTTCCTGAATCTAGGCCAGGAGCGGCTCGGTGGGCTGCCGACCCAAGTTTGGATTTTCGCCGTGGTCGCGATTTTTGTGTGGCTGCTCGTGCATCGCACGACATTCGGACGCTCGTTCCGCGCGATCGGTTTTGCACCCGAAGGCGCGCGCTACGCCGGCCTCCCGGTCGAGCGGCGGCTGGCGCTGGCGTATGTGCTCGCGGGCGGGGTCGCGGCGCTGGCGGCGGTCATTTACACCGCGCGGCTCGGGCAGGCGAAAGCGGACGCGGGCACCGGCTATGAGCTGTTTGCGATCACGGCCGTGGTGCTCGGTGGGACAAGCATTTTCGGTGGCACCGGCTCCGTGCATGGCACGCTGCTCGGTGTCGCCGCCATCGCCGTGCTTAACAATGGTCT
>JANXSB010000578.1 GCA_025352865.1 Chthoniobacter sp.
CTTTTCGCGCGGACGCGCGCATCAATGACGCGGTGCGCGCCGTGGCCCGCGGCTTCGACGGCGCGGCGCTCGCGCTGGCGGACGCAGAGCGCGCGTTTGCGGAAAGCGCGGCGGGCGCTCCCGGTGATGCGCTTTTTTACGAGCACGTCCACCTGCGGTTCGCGGGGGATTGCCTGCTCGCGCGCACCTTGTTTCCGCGTGTCGTGGCGGCGCTCGGCCTCGGTGTGAGTGATGCTGCGCTAGCGTCTCCCGCCGAATGCCAGACCGCGCTCGGCCTCAACGAATGGGACACGCTCGACATGGACGCCGCGATCGCGCAGCTCACCGGCAGCCCGCCTTTCCTCGACCAGCTCGATCACGCGGCGCGGCAGGAGCGCGCGGCGCGGGCGGTGCAGGAACGTACGGGGCATTTCACGCCGGAGGACATGCGCCGCGCCGCTGAGGTCTGCCGGTCGGCGGTGAAAATGAATCCCGATGACTGGCAGTTGTATTTTATCTGCGGGCGCACGCTTTTCGCGTTTGGCAGCTTCGCCGAAGCTGCGCCGTATCTCGAAACCGCCGTCCGCGCCGCGCCGGATTTCGCGTTGCCGCGCGAGCTTCTCGCGGAGTGCCAGCGGAAAACGCAGCGCTGAGCGGCGCTTGCCAGCGGCGGGCGGACCGTGGTCGGATGCGCGCGATGAAACATCTCTCCGACGCGCTGCTCTACGGCATTCTCGATCTCGGCTATGTCGCCGCCGACGATGCCGAGCGCGTGACTGAAAGCATGCTCGCGGGTGGTGTGGACGTGCTGCAGGTGCGGGCGAAAGGCGCGGACGAAGTGGAGGTCGAGGCGCTCGCGAACCGGCTCTGTGCCTTGACGGAGCGGGCGGACGTGCCGCTGATCGTGAATGATTTTCCGCAGCTCGTGCCGTCGGTCGGCGCGCAGGGCGCGCATGTGGGGCAGGGGGATTTTTCCGTCGCCGATGCGCGCTGGCGGGCGGGCCGCGCGCTGGCGGGCGAGGTGGCGCAGCCGCTCATTGGAAAGTCCACGCACAGCTTTGAGCAGGCGGTGGCCGCGGAGGCGGAGGGCGCGGACTACATCGGCTTCGGCCCGCTTTTCGCCACGCCCACAAAGCCGGGCCGCCCGGCGATCGGGCTGGATGAAATCCGGCGCGTGCATGAGGCGGTGCGGATTCCGATTTTCTGCATCGGCGGGATCAAGCTGGAGAATCTCGAGGCGGTTCTCGCGGCGGGCGCGCGGCGCGTGGTCATCGTCTCGGAGATGCTGCGAGCGCCGGACATCTCGGGCTACGCGCGGCGGGTGAAGGCGCGGCTCGGCGTTCAGCGAGGTGACGCGATGCGGTAGAGGCGGATGCCGGGCTGGAGATAGGGGTTGGTGCCGCGCGGCCATTCCTGGAGGAGTTCGCCTTGGTGGATGACACGGTCGTAGAACTCGCGGCGCTTGTCGTAGCCCGTCTTGCCGCCGGTTTGTGCCTGCGTTCCTTCATTGAAATAGCGGCCGTACTGCTGGCGGCAGATGGCGATGTGGGTGACGCCTTTCGCGAGCAGCTCATCGACGGTGCCGAGGTCGGGTGCGAAGTTCGCGTCGAGCACCTTTTGCGGCACGCGCGCGGCGGTGCTGATGCCGTCGGCTTTGGTGGGCGAAAGATTGACGCGGTGATCCTCGGCGATGACCGCGTCGGGAGGGAGGTTCGCTTTGATCCACTCGGCGACGGCGGCGGGGTCGTCGTGGCGGAAACCGTCGAAGGCTTTTTGCAAAGGCGTCCATTCCGCTGCGAGCATCGCGCCCACGAGTGCGGTGAAGACGATGGTGCCGGCAGCGCGGTGGAAGCGCGCGCTGATTTCCGCCGCGCCGAATGTGCCGAGGAGAGGCAGGAGCGCATCGACGGGCAGGAGGTAGCGCGGGGCGATTTTTGGCGAGCAGGAGATGAGCGCGAGGTAGCCGAGGGGGAAGAGCAGCGTGGCCCATTCCGGCGGCGAGCGGCGGCGTGCGGTGGCGAGGAGTGCGGCGGCGTAGAGCCCGGCGAGGATGCCGACGGCGGGCGGCACATCGCTGCGCAGCAGGCGGAGGTACTCGGCATGCGGGGCCTGGCGCGTGAGGCCGCGCGGCCCTTCGGCGACGCCCTGCATTTCATTGCGGATGCTGCGGAAGGGGCTGGAGATTTGCGCGGCGAAGAGCGGGAGATTTCCCGCGAGAAAGGTGAGGCCGAAGACGAGGGCGAAGAGCTTCAGCCGCGCGCGGCGGTCGGGTGCGGAGTCGGCGGCGCGAGGCCAGATGACGAGGGGCAGGGCAAAGGCGAGGGCGACGATGCCGAGATATTTTCCCGCGGCGGCGAGGCCGCAGGCGATGGCGAGGAAGCGCAGCGTGCGCCGGTCCGGCGCGCGCCACCAGCACTGCGCCGCGAGCAGGCTGAGCGCGAGGCCAAAGGCGAGCGCGGGGTCTTCCTTGAGGTAGTGCGCGGTCTCGAAAAGATCGGCCTGCAAGGCGACGGCGAGCCCCGCGCCCCAGCCGGCGAGCGCGCCGTAGCGCATCCACGCGAGGAGCGCGAGCGCGGCGACGGTGCCGGCGGCAAAGGCGGCGGACACACCGCGGCCCGTCTCGACGATGGCCTGCGGCGTGCGCGCGACAAAGCCGATGCGCGAGGCGATGTCCGTGGCGGAGAGGAGCAGCAGCGGGTGGTGGTAGTTGCGGCTGCCCTGGATGATCTGCGTGACCTTTCCACCCTCGTCCGGGTGGTAGCTGTAGGGGAAATCGTGGTGCCGCGTGCCGAGGATGAAGCTGCCAATGAAGAGCATGGCGGCCATGAGCCAGGCGTGGGGCGGAAGGCGGGACGGGGCGGTGGCGATCACAAAAACAAGGCGGCGGAGCCTGGGCCACCGCGCTTTTTCACCGCTTCCGGGCGGATGGGGAACCGCCGGGGAGCATCACTTCAGGATGACCGTGGGGCCGGCTTCGTCGCGCACCGGGAGCGGTGCCTCGCGCACGGGACCGGGGGCGGCGCTGACCACGCGCTGGCCGGTGCGGCGGTTGTTTTTGACGAAGTCGTTGTTGTCGCCAAACTGCGCCCACGGGCCGTTGGGGACTTCGCCGGCCTCCACGAATTTCCAGTCGGTGACATCGGTGTTGCTCAGGCCGAGGTAGTCGCGGATGGCGGGCGAGCCCCCCCCCCCCGCGCCTTGGTTGAGGTTGGGTTTCGGACGCTCGTTGCCGAAGACGTACTGCCAGTGGTCGGTGCGGAAAGGGCCGCAGTCACTCCACTGCGCGTAGCAGACTTTGCCGGTGTTGCTGTTGCGGATGGCCAGCCAGCGGTCGCGGCAGACGGATTTGCCTTCTTCGACGAAAGCATCGCGGAACCACGGGATGATGATCCGGGACTCGGGTTTCGTGGTGCTGTGGGTCACGTCGTTGTAGGGGAGGGCGACGTAGAAGGGGTTCTGGCGGGGGATGAAATTGGCCGGGATGTAGCCACGGCGGGAGCCGGGGTTCGGGTTGTCGTAGCCGCCATAGCTGGATTCCCAATTTGAATCCCACGAACTGCTGACGTTGTGGACGGGGTTGTTGCCGCCGGCCGGTTCGCCGATCCAGAAGATGGTCGTGACGATGCGGGTCTTCCACGGATACTTGCCTCCGACGACCACCGAGCGGGAGGTGGTGGGGATGACGACCTGCGGCTCCATCTTTAGGATCGCGCTCTCGCGGAGCTTCGAGGCGTATTTGGCAAAGTCCGCACTGCTCACATAGGGCGACTGCCCGGCGGCGGGGAGTGCAAGGGCGGCAAAGACGGCGATGAGGATTCCCAGGAGATGCGCTTTCATGTTCAGGAATGTGGGCGGCTTTTTTAGGCGATGAGGGGTGGCGCGTAAAGGGAAAGTTTCCCTCACAGAGAGGGCGTCGGGAGCCGGGTTGGGCTGTCTTTTACAGAGGAAAGAGAGGGCTGCGGCTGCTGCCAAAGGGTAGCAGCGATCACGCCAAGGCGCTACCGCCGGAGGACGGTGGCGCGGCAGAGGCGCGGGTCGGTGCCGGGGTGGTCGAGGGTGTAGTGGAGGCCGCGGCTTTCTTTGCGGAGCAGGGCGCAATCGACGATCAGCGCGGCGACGGTGGCGAGGTTGCGCAGCTCCAGCAGGTCGGTGGTGAGCTTGTAGCCCCAGTA
>JANXSB010000091.1 GCA_025352865.1 Chthoniobacter sp.
GAAGGATCTCCCAATCGGCGATGCGATTAACTTTAATCACGATGCCGTCGATCTCGTAAGGCAGCCTGCGTCTCAAATCGCTCTCCTCGTCATAGCCGCAGATGACCTCCTCGCGATAGCGCGCGAGAACTTCGTCCATGCTCTCGCAAAGCCACCACTCGCGCTGAGTCGGCAGGCCGAACCGTGCCAGTGCTTCGAGAGTTTCCACATGCGTCGCGAACTCAATCCCATCGCACGCGCCGACAGCGTAAAACACTGCGCGGATGGGCCGTCGCGCGACGAGGCGCGGATCGAGTTGCTTGAGCGCGCCCGCGGTGGCGTTGCGCGCATTAGGAAATGCTTTCTCGCCTTCACTTTCGATCTTCGCGTTCAAAGCCTCGAAATCCGCTGTCGCCATGTAAGCTTCCCCGCGGACTTCGATCGACGCGGGCGGATTCGTTAGCTTCAACTCCAGTGGGATTGCTCGGACTGTGCGGAGATTCGCAGTGATGTCATCGCCCGTCCGGCCATCGCCGCGCGTAACGCCGAGAGCGAGCTTGCCATAGCGGTAGTGGACCCCGATTGAGACGCCATCAACCTTCGGTTCCATGACGTATTCGACGCGCTCACGACCAAGGAGCTTGCGAAGCGTTGCATCGAAGGCCCGAAGTTCTGCGAGCGTGTTCTCATCGCGAAGCCGATTGCGCGTCTGACGATCCGGCTGCTCGCTCCCGTTGGGATGCTCCGCTTCCTTAACCTTATCCAATGAAAGCATCGGCGCGATGTGCGTGACCCTGGCGAAGCCCTCCGTCGGTGCGCCACTCACCCGCTGAGTCGGCGAATCGGGCGCAACCAACTCCGGATGCTCAGATTCGATCTCGCGCAGTTCGCGGAAGAGCGTGTCGTAATCTGCGTCGGAAATCGTTGGGCGCGCTTCGACGTAATAACGCCGGTCGTGCTCTTCAATTTGACGCCGGAGCAAGTCTAGACGGGCTGAAATATCGGGCATAAACGAGGGCGGTGAGGAGCGCGCCGGTGAGGGCGCCGAGGGTGTCGGCGGTCCAGTCGTAGGGATCGGCGCCGGAGCGGTTGGGCGTGAAGAGCTGATGGATTTCATCGACTGCGCCGAAGATGGAAATCGCGATGATCGTGAAAACGACGACGCGTTTCCACGGCCACGCGGTGCTCCAGCAGAGCGCCAGCGCGAGATTCACGGCCCCGGCCCCAAAGGCGAGGAAGTGCTCGGCTTTGTCCCACAGCTCGAAGGGCGCGATCTCGAGAAGCTGCGATGGGGTCATCGAGGAGAGCACGGTGATCGTCGTGACCCAGATGCCGACGCCCCAGCAGGCGAGGACTCGGAGCCATTGGGGAGCGGTTCGGTTCACAGGAAGGTTTGAGTGCGCGGGGAGTTTTCACGATAGTCGGGGGATGGAAAGTCCAAAGCGCATCCTCGGAATCGAAGGCGGCGGCACCAAGACCGAATGGGTGCTGCTGACCGGCGAGGCTGATGAACACAAGATTCTCAGCCAGGGCACGCTCCCGGCATCGAACCTCCGACTAATCTCCGACGAGGCACTCGCGCGGCTTTTTTCGGTGCTGGCGGCGGACGCCACGCATGTCGGAGTTTTCCTCGCGGGCTGCGCGACGGAGGAGGATCGCGCGCGGCTCGGCGGGCTGGCGGAAAGCGCGTGGCCGCACGCGGTGCTGGTCATCGGGAGTGATCGCGACTCGGGGCTGGCGACGGCGTTTGGCGCGGAGGATGGGATCGCGGTCATCGCGGGGACGGGTGCGGCGGTGCATGGGCGGCGCGGCGAGCGCGTGGAAAAGGCGGGCGGGTGGGGCCAGCTCCTCGGCGACCGCGGCGGCGGTTACGATCTCGCGATGCAGGGGCTGCGGCTGGTGCTGACGCATTACGATTTGAATCAAAAGATCACGCCGCTGGCGGAGGAAATCTTGCGCACGCTGGCGCTGAACCGGCTCCAGGACTTGTCCGGCTGGGCGATGCAGGCGGACAAGATGAGCGTGGCGCGGCTCGCGCCCGCGATTTTCCACGCGGCGAAACACGGCGAGCCGGAGATGCTGGCGACGGTGCAGGCGGGCGCGGGTGTGCTGGCGGATTTCACGCGCGCGGTGGCGCAGCGGCTGGATTTCACGAATGCGCCGGTGAAGCTGATCGGTGGGCTTTTCACGCACCACCCGGAGTACGCAGCGCTTTTCAAATACCGGCTGAGCATGCTGCTGCCGGATGCGGTGGCGAGCGTGTGCGGGGAAAGCGGGGCGCTCGGGGCGGCGTGGCTGGCGGGGAAAGGCGGAAGAGAAGTGGTGGGATTGGTTTCGATGGACGATGCGGCTGACTTGGCGACGGCGGCGACGGAGCAGGCGAATCCGCGCTCGGTGAATCTGGAGGAGCGGACGACGGGGGAGTTGGTTGAGCTTTTCACGACGGAGGAGGAAAACGTGGCGCGAGCGCTGGTGGCGTGCCGGGCGGAACTGGTCGCGGCGGTCGATGTTGTCGGCGCGGCTCTGCGCGGTGGTGGACGGCTTTTCTATATCGGCGCGGGGACGAGCGGGCGGCTCGGCGTGCTCGATGCGAGCGAGATTCCGCCGACTTTCGGCGCACCGGCGGAGCTGGTGCAGGGGATCATCGCCGGCGGGGCGGAGGCGCTGCACCGTGCGGTGGAGGGCGCGGAGGATCAGCCCGGCGCGGGCGCGCTCGCCGTGCTGGAGCGCGGCGTGCGCGCGGGCGATGTGCTGTGCGGCATCGCCGCGAGCGGGCGCACGCCTTTCGTGCTCGGCGCGCTGGCGGGGGCGCGGGAGCTGGGCGCGCGGACGATCCTGCTGACTTGCAATCCCGCGCGGCAGCGGGCGGCGCAGCCGTGGGACGTGGAGATCGATCTGCCGGTCGGGCCGGAGATCATCACCGGCTCCACGCGGCTGAAAGCGGGCACGGCGACGAAGGTGACGCTGAACCTCCTCTCGACCTGCGCGATGATCCGCCTCGGCCGCGTGCGCGGCAACGCGATGGTCGATCTGCGCATCTCAAACGCCAAGCTGCGCGACCGCGGCGTGCGGCTCGTGAGCACTGCGCTCGGCCTCAGCTACCCGGAGGCGCAGGTGCGGCTGGAGCGCGCGGGGTGGAACGTGCGGGCGTGTCTGGATGCGAAGTAGGCGGGACGGAAAAGCAGGGCCACTTTTTGCCGCCGGATTTAGACAGGCTGGCTAAATCAACGCACAGCGGGCGACGGCGGGAAACCACGCAAGTTGCTGCCAGCGATTTCTTTTACTCTGACTTGCGAGGATTTTTTGACGCGAAAAAGGCGTTGGTACGAGCGGTGCTAAATGGGGTTTCGTTCGCACAAAATGCGAGCCATGAAGTTTCAAATAGGGGAGCAGCTCGACTGGAGGGTTTAGTTTAATGGACCGGGGGGAACCATTAAGCAGGGCCAGTCGAGCTGCATTTCCCTTGGGAAAAAGTAGCTTGGACTTTAGTCCAAAGAACGTGCCGGGCAGTTGCCCAAGAGCCGGAGTGTTTGGACTAAAGTCCAAGCTACTTTTTTTGGGCTACATCTCCTTTTCCAGCCGCTCGCTCAGCCACTGCTTGATCATGCTCTGGTAGTTCAGATAGCGGGAGCGGGCGATGCGCTTGATGCGGGCGAGGAGGCGCGGGTCGAAGCGCAGCGTGATGGTGGTGGATTCGCGGGTGTCGGCCTTGAGGAGCGAGGCGTTCATCAGGCGCACCTCGATCCGCGAATCGGCCCAGAAAGCGGCCTCGTCTTCCTCGTTGTCGAAATGCGGAACGTCCGCCCAAGTGGTGATGACTTTCATGGCGCGTCAGTAGCCGAGTTCCGAGTTCTTGCGTTCGTAAAAAGTGTTTTCCTCGGGCGTCATGTCGCGCGAGAGGATGGCGCGGTAGCGTTTCCCGTCGGTCCAGAAAACGGTGAAGATGCCGCGGTCGTTGATCGATTTGCCGAGGTTGAAATAGCGCGCTTTTTCGTCGTCGCCGACGCCGTCCGGCAGGAGGCGCATGCTGAAGGGATCCTCGAAGGATTCCTCGATTTCCTTGGGCGCGAGTTTGCGCAGGTCAAAGGGGGCGTCGAGCCAGTCAAAGTCCATGTCGGTTTATTTCGCGTGCTGAATGAGTTCGATCTCGTAGCCCTCCGGCGCGTCGATGAAAGCGATGATGCTGCCGGAGCCGGTGGGTGTGGGGCCGTCGGAAAGCGGGTAGCCTTTCGCGGCGGCGTGTCTGGCGAAGGCGTCGAGGTCATCGACCGCGAAGGCGAGGTGGGTGATGTCGTGGCCGACATTGACCGGGCCGCTGCCGTCGAATTTGCAGATCTCGATCTCCTCCTCGCTGCTGGGCGCTTTGAAAAAAACGAGCTGCGAGCCGCGCGGCGAGGTGTGGCGGCGCGTCTCTTCGAGGCCGAGCACATCCTTGTAAAAGTGCGCGGTCTTTTCCAAATCGGTCACGCGATAGCGGGTGTGGAGGAGCTTGGTGAGCATGGGAAAATTTCAGATTTCAGATTTCAGATTTCAGACATAGCCTCATCGCCCGTTGAATGGCGACAGCTATTCCCATCTGCAATCTGCAATCTTCCATTTGAAATTCCCATGATCGCCCTCGGCATCGACAGCGGCACGCAAAGCACCAAGACCATCGCGCTCGATCTCGAGTCCGGGGAAATCCTCGCCTCCGCGTCCGAAAGCTACGGGCTCATCGAGGGCCTGCCGCCGGGGCATCTGGAGCAGGAGCCGCAGACTTGGCTCGATGCCGTGGACACCACGGTGCGCGCGGTTTTGCAAAAGCTCGGCAAGCGCAAGGATGACGTGAAAGCCATCGGCGTGAGCGGGCAGCAGCACGGCTTTGTGCCGCTCGACAAGAAGAGCCGCGTGATCCGCCCGGCGAAGCTGTGGTGCGACACATCCACGGCGGAGCAGTGCAAGCAGTTCGAGGAGGAATTCGGCGACGCCGCGGGGCTCATCAAGCTCTCGGGAAACGCGATGCTGCCGGGCTACACCGCGCCGAAAATCCTGTGGCTGAAACAGCACGAGCCGAAGAATTACAAGGCGCTCACGACCGTGCTGCTGCCGCACGATTACATCAATTTCCACCTCACCGGCGAACGTGGCATGGAATTCGGCGATGCCTCCGGCACCGGCCTGCTCGATGTGCGGGAGAAAAAATGGTGCGAGCCGTTGGTTGAGTTCATCGACCCCGATCTCGCCGATGTGCTCCCGCCGCTCGCGAGTTCGCGGCGCGCGTTCGGGCTGCTGCGGGAGAATCATCGCGAGGCGTGGGGCCTCTCGAAAGGCGAAGTCACCGTGAGCGCGGGCGGCGGCGACAACATGATGGGCGCGATCGGTACGGGCAACGTGCAGTCCGGCGTGGTCACGGTGAGCCTCGGCACGAGCGGCACGGTGTACGCGTTTGCCGACAAGCCGGTGATCGATCCGCAGGGCGAAGTCGCCGCGTTTTGCGACAGCACGGATCGCTGGTTACCGCTCGTCTGCACGATGAACGTGACCGTGGCGACCGAGGCCGCGCGCAAGATGTTCGGCTGGTCGCACGAGCAACTCGAAAGCCACATCGCCAACGTCCCCGCCGGCGCGGGCGGCCTGATTTTTCTCCCGTACCTGAACGGCGAGCGCACACCGAATCTCCCGAATGGTAGCGGCGTTTTCCACGGCTTGAAAACCGACAACATGACGCCCGCGCATATGGCCCGCGCGACCATGGAAGGAGTGACCCTCGGCCTCGCGTATGGGCTGGGCCGCTTCCGCGAACTCGGCATCGCGCCCACGGAAATCCGCCTCACCGGCGGCGGCAGCAAAAGCGCCGTCTGGCGGCAGCTTGCCGCGGATATTTTCGGCGTCCCAACCATCTGCCTCGAATCCGCCGAGGGTGCCGCGCTCGGGGCCGCGCTCCAGGCCGCCTACGCCAGCCACGCCGCGCAGGGCAAGCCCGTGACCTTCCGCGACCTCTGCGCCCGCATCGTGAAACTCGACGACGCCACCCGCGCCAAACCGCACGCCGAACACAAGGAACTCTACGCCAATCTCCTCACCCGCCAGGGCGACCTCACGCGGCGGATGCACGCCGCGGGCTATCTCTAAGAGGATGCACCGAAACTCAAAAGCGTGTCATCCTGAGCGGAGTTCCGCCGCAGGCCAGCGGGGGCGGAACGCAGTCGAAGGATCCCGCCGATTCTGGGCAGTGCCGCCGGTGAATGCGCGGGATCCTTCGACTCCGCGGCGCCCGCCTTTCCGCCTCCGCTCCGCTCAGGATGACACCGTTCTTTTGACTGTCGGTACGCCCTCTAAATGAAACTCGTCCTCGCCGCGACCGGAGCCAGCGGCGCGATCTATCTCCAGCGGCTGCTCGCGCAAATCGACTGCGCAGCGCATGAGGTGCATCTCGTCCTCAGCAGCTACGCGAAGCAGGTCATCGCCGAGGAAATCGGCACGCTCGAAGTACCGGCAGGGGTGCAGCAGCACGGCGACAAAACGATGAACGTGCCCTTCGTCAGCGGCTCGGCGCGGTTCGATGCGATGGTCGTGTGCCCGTGCTCGATGGGCACGCTCGGGCGCATCGCCGCCGGCACCAGCGACTCCACGCTCCTGCGCGCGGCGGATGTTTTTTTGAAAGAGCGTCGCAAGCTCATCCTCGTCCCGCGCGAGACACCGTGGAATCTCATCCACGCGCGCAACGTCGTCACGCTCCTCGAAGCCGGCGCGATCGTCATGCCCGCGTCGCCCGGATTTTACAGCCGCCCGCAGACCATCGAGCAGGTCGCCGATACCGTCGTCGCGCGCATCCTCGACCAGCTCGGCCTGCCCGCGCCGGGCACCTTCCGCTGGGCGGAGCAAGCCGAGTGAAGCACGAGAAAAAAGCGCGGCTCCTCGCGGCCCTCGGCTCGTGGATCGTCCGCGCGTGGATTTTCACCCTCCGCTTCCGCCTCGTTGATCGCGCGGGCGTGCGCAATACGCCGCCGGAAAAGCCGCTCCTCTGGGCCTTCTGGCACAACAAGCTTTTCGTCATGCCGCACCTCTTCGAGCGCTATTTCCCCGGTCGCCTCGGCGCGGCGCTGGCCAGCGCCAGCAAGGACGGCGAAATCATCTCCGCCTTTCTCAAGCACTTTGGCATCCGCGCCATCCGCGGCTCCAGTTCGCGCGGCGGCGCGCGTGCGCTGGTGGAAATGAAGCGCGCCATCGCGGACGGCTACATCATGGCCATCACACCCGATGGCCCGCGCGGCCCGCGCTACTCCATCAGCCCCGGCCTGCTCAAACTGGCGCAGGTTACCGGCGGCCTCATCCTCCCGATTCACGTCACGTATTCGAGTTACTGGCAGTTGAAAACATGGGACGGCTTCATGATCCCCAAACCCTTCTCCAAGGTCCACATCACCTTCGACATCCTCCACGCCATCCCGCCCACGGCGGGCGAGACGGAGTTTGAAGACCAGCGCGTGCGGCTGGAGCGGATGATGCGCCCGCAGCATGGGAAGTAGGAAATGACGAATGACGAGCCGGGCACTTCGGCATTGTCTCGTCATTCGTCATTCGTCATTCGTCATTCCATGACGCTCATCGACGGCAAAGCCATCGCCCAAAAAACCCACGCCGCTTCTCGTGCCGCCGTAGCGGAGTTGCAAGCGCGCGGCTTCACCCCCGGCCTCGCCGTCGTCCTCGTCGGCGACGACCCCGCCTCGCGCGCCTACGTCCGCTCAAAGGACAAAATGTGCCTCGAACTCGGCATGCACTCCGTGAAGCACGAGTTGCCCGCCGACACCTCGCAGGCCGCGCTCATCGCCATCGTCCGCCAGCTCAATTCCGACCCTGCCATCCACGGCATCCTCGTCCAATCTCCGCCGCCACCGCACATCGACGAGCGCGCCGTCATCGACGCCATCGACCCGCGCAAAGACGTGGACGGTTTCCACCCGCTCAACGTCGCCCGGCTCACCCTCGGCGACCCCGACGGCTTCGTGCCCTGCACCCCGCTCGGCTGCCAGCGCCTGCTCATCGAGAGCGGCATCGAAAC
>JANXSB010000111.1 GCA_025352865.1 Chthoniobacter sp.
GCAGCTCGTCATCGCGAAGCAGTACACCGAGGCCATCCAGGAGTTGCAAAAGGCGCGGCAGAATCCCAACGCGCGGCTCAAGGCGATGAACCTCCTCGGCCAGTGCTACACGGAAAAGAACATGCTCGATCTCGCGGTGAAGCAGTTCCAGGACTGCGCGAGCGAAATCCTCGCGATGGACAACACGAAAATGGAAGTGCTCTACAAGCTCGGCCTCGTCTTCGAGCGCATGGGCAAAAAGGACGACTCGCTCAACTGCATGAAGCAGATTTACGAGTCCGACTACGGCTACATGGATGTGGCCAAACGCGTGGAGCAGTCCTACGGGCAGTCGTAACCGCGTCTCGTGAGCAACTCCGGTGCGCTCGAATTTTCCGCCGGAATCACCGAGGTGAAGGATGTTTCGTTTTTTAACGCAGAGGCGCAGAGACGCGGAGGACGCAGAGATTTTGCCGGTGGTGTTTCGACGACGAAAAATTGGCCGCACCGCTTTCTGCGGTCATCCCTCTGCGCCTCTGCGCCTCTGCGTTAAAAAATAAAATCTCCGCCGCCTCATGCCCTGGTTCACGTTTCATCTCAACGATTTCGCCTACCCGTTCCTCAGCGTCATGTTCGAGGGCGTGCCCTTTCTCCTCCTCGGCTCGCTGATCTCCGGCATCGTCGATGTCTTCGTCTCCACCGAGCGCATGCAGCGGCTCCTGCCGGCGAACCGCGCCGCGGCCATCTGCATCAGCGGCCTGCTCGGGTTGATCTTTCCGATGTGCGAATGCGGCAGCGTCATCGTCATCCGGCGCTTCATTCGGAAAGGTCTGCCGCTCTCCGTGGCGGTCACCTACATGCTCGCCGCGCCCATCGTGAGCCCGCTCGTCGCCATCAGCACGTTCGCGGCATTTCGCGGGCAGAATCCATTCGTGATGACCTCGCTGCGCCTCACCATCGGCTACCTCGTCGCCATCGCCGTCGGCTTCATCGTGCATCGCATTCCGGCGGGCGCGCTCCTGCGCCCGGAGATGCTCGCGACCATGCCCGCGCGTCGGCGCGCGGGGCTCAGCGTCTCCGCGGAGCCCGCGGAGCAGCAGGATTTCACGGCCATCGTCGCCTCCGCCGGCACGGGGAGGAAACTCCTCCTCGCCGTGCAAAGCTCGACCTCGGATTTCCTCGAGGTCGCCTTCTTCTTCGTCATCGGCACAGCCATCGCCACCGTCTTCAATACCGCCGTCGATCAGACCGTCATCCAGTCGCTCGCCACTGACCCGCCGCGCGCCATCGCCGCGCTCATGGGCCTCGCCGTCATCCTCTCCGTCTGCAGCACCACCGACGCCTTCATCGCCGCGAGCTTCAAAGCCTTCCCCTTCGCCGCCAAGCTCGGCTTCCTGCTCTTCGGCCCCGTCTTCGACCTCAAGCTTTTCTGGCTCTACGGCATCCTTTTCAAACGCCGCTTCGTCTTCCTTCTCGGCCTCGGCCTTTTCCTCGTCATCTGGCTCATCGCCTGGCGCATCGCGGCCATGCAGTTGTAGGTGAAAGCCCGCGCGCACTTGCCGGCGCGGGCATCCCGTCTATCGTCCCTCACCATGAACAAGCTCTTCGCCCGCTGGCTCCCGTGCGCCACCCTCGCTGCTTGGAGCACGGTGCTGCTCTACTTCTTTTTCAGCGGGCGCGTGCAGGCTTTCCTGCATCCCACCTTCCGCCCGTACGTGCTCGCCGCCGGGCTCGTCATGGCCGGGATGTCGC
This sequence comes from Chthoniobacter sp., assembly GCA_025352865.1. Taxonomy (GTDB): domain Bacteria; phylum Verrucomicrobiota; class Verrucomicrobiia; order Chthoniobacterales; family Chthoniobacteraceae; genus Chthoniobacter. The sequence goes on from JANXSB010000111.1 coordinate 1,732, forward strand.
TCGTCTTTCTCCTCTTCCCCGCCGACGCCAACTGCTGCTCCTCCGCCGAATGCGGCCACGGTCTCTCCCGCTTCGCCATTGGGAAAATCCTCACCTTCCTCGTTCTGCTCCTGCCCATCACCGCCGCCGCCGTGTTCTCGCCCGACGGCTTTGGCAGGGACGCCATGCTCAACCGCGGCATCCTCACCGAGGCCACCGGTCTCCGCGCGCCTGCCGCACAGACCAAACCGCTCACCGCGCCCGCCCACACGCTCCCGACCAAAGGTAACGCGCCCGCACCCGCACCCGCCACGTCGAGCGGCCCGCCCGACTACCTCACGCGCACGCCCGACGGACACATCGTCGCCGAAGTCCTCGACCTGCTCTACGCCGCGCAGGACAACGCGCTCCGCAAGGACTTCGAAGGCAAAGCCGTCGAGCTCACCGGCCAGCTCATGCCCGACGCCTCGAACAACGCCGGCGGCCACCGCTTCAAAGCCGTCCGCATGTTTATGACCTGCTGCGCCGCCGACGCCCGCCCCGTCGCCACCCTCGTCGAGTGCGAAACCCTCCCGCCTTTGCCCGAGATGACGTGGATCAAAGTCACCGGCACCGCCACCTTCCCCATCGAAAACGGTCGCCGCATCTCCGTCCTCAAAGCCGACCGCATCGAGAAAAGCGCCCCACCCGACGAGACGATGCTGTATTAAGCCTCGCCGGAATGTTTATGGATGCGTCACACGCACCCGGACGAACTTCGCCGGCATGCCGAGTGTCCCGAGCGGGGGCTTGATGCGGACGGTCACGAGTTCGGTTG
>JANXSB010000116.1 GCA_025352865.1 Chthoniobacter sp.
GAGATTTACTTTGGCAACGACTTTGGTCCCGACCGGCTGCTGCATAACCGTTCGACCCCCGGCCATCTCTCAGTCGTCAATCTTAAAGGCAAGGGAGGCTTCACCCAACCCAAGTCGTTCGCCCTCGGTAATGATTCCTTCAAAGGCATGGGTTGTGACTTCGGCGACGTGAACGGGGACGGTTACCTCGACATTTACGTGAGTAACATCGCGACTAAGTTCGGCCTGACGGAAAGTCACTTCCTGTGGCAGAGCACCGGCGACATTGCCGGGATGAAAGAGGGTCGCGCGCCTTATATCCAGGCGAGTGAGAAACTCGGCCTGTCGCGCAGCGGCTGGGGATGGGAATCGCGGCTCGCCGACTTTGACAACGACGGCGTGCTCGAGGCGATCCAGGCGTGCGGTTTTGTCAAAGGCACCATCAACCGCTGGACCGAGCTTCAGGAATTAGGCACGAGTAACAGCCAGATCGTTCACGACCCCCGGCTCTGGCCGACCTTCAGAGCCAGTGCGGACCTGAGCGGTCACGATCACGACGCCTTCTTTGTCCGGGGTAAGAACGGGCACTTTGAAAACATCGCCGAGGACGTGGGACTCGGTGAACCCATGGTAACTAAGGGGATCGCCACGGCGGACGTGGACGGAGATGGGCGGCTTGATTTCGCCGTCGCCAACCAATGGGAGCAATCCTATTTCTTCCACAATGTGTCGCCGGGCACCAATGCCTTCCTGGGCTTGCACCTCCTGCTGCCCAACGAAGCGCGAAAGTCCGAACCGCTGACCGTTCGGCCCGGACATCCGACATCGGACCTCGCAGGCCGTCCGGCGATCGGGGCTTACGTCCGGGTGACGCTGCCGGACGGGCGAAAGCTCGTGTCGCAAGTCGATGGCGGCTCCGGTCACTCGGGCCGGCGCAGCCCCGATGTCCACCTTGGCCTTGGTCAATTGCCCTCGGACGCCAAAGTCGGCGTCGAGTTACGCTGGCGAAACAGCTCGGGTGAGATCCAGCAAACCCAGCTTCAACTCAATGCCGGTTGGCACACCGTCGTCCTCGGCCCGCCTGATGCAGCCTCCAAAGTCGTCCTTAATAACTCCGCAAAATGAACGCACCCATCAACAGCCCGCCGGCTTTCTTTAACACCACGGTTCTCTTCTACCCGAATAAGAACCCGAACCTCCGGATGTTCGCGTTGTGGTATTTTACCACCCTGATGATCATTTGGAACATCCTCGGACATACAGTCCTGGGATTCGAGCAATCGTCGGCCGCACCGGTTGTGGGTGTCTTGGTCGCAGTCTCGGTTCAGTTACTCCTGGCGACGGTGGATGCCTGGGCCAATGGAAGACGGCCCCGGTACTTAGGGAGTTGGTCGAATTTCTTTAACTTTCTGCCGCCCGCAATCATCCCCGGCTGTGCTACCGGCATGTTACTCTATCCCAATGAGCGTCTCTGGCCGATCGCCTTTGCCGCGACGCTGGCGAGCGCCTCCAAGGTTGTGCTCCGGGCACCTGTCGGAAACGGCCACACCCAGCATATCTTCAATCCCTCCAACTTAGGCATCGCCTGCACCCTGATCCTGTTTCCCGATGTGGGCTTCGCTCCGCCTTACCACTTCACGGAGAATCTCATCGGGTCATGGCAATGGACTGTCCCCGCCTTCATCCTTTTGACCGGCATCATCATTCATACCTTCTTCACCGGCCGCCTCCTACTCGTCGCAGGATGGATCATTGGCTACGTCGTCCAAGGGGTGTTTCGCGCGTGGCTCGCCGGGAACCCGCTGCATATCCACCTGATGCCCATGACCAGCGCGGCTTTTATCATCTTCACACTCTATATGATCCCCGACCCCGCGACCACGCCGCTGCATCCGGTTCGCCAGGCGATCTTCGGGCTGGCCGTGGCCTTCGCCTATGGAGCCATCGTGATGTGCCATTTGGTGTTCGGACTCTTCTTCGCCCTGGTGTCGGTGTGCGCCATCCGCGGCATCTCGCTCTACGTCTGGTCCTGGTACAACCGGGAGCGCAGCCCGAGTCGCGAGGCGGCTTCGGAGACAGTCGCCATGCCGGACGTTGGCACTGCTGCTTTGAAGCGCAGCGAAGGAGCGTAACGATGGACCGTGCTCCGGCCAGAACGTCGGAGAATGGAATCGCCGTCGTGGGCATGGCCTGCGTCTATCCCGACGCAAACACGCCCGCCGAACTGTGGGAGAACGTGCTCGCGCAGCGGCGCTCTTTCCGGCGGCTGCCGCCGGAGCGTTTGCGCGTGGAGAATTTTTTCTCCGAGGATCGCAACGCCGAGGACGCAATCTATGCGACGCAGGCCGCGGTCATCGCGGATTATGAATTTGACCGCGACAAATTCCGCATCGCCGAGAGCACCTATCGCTCGACCGACCTCACGCACTGGCTTGCGCTTGATGTGGCGACACGCGCGCTCGCGGACGCGGGATTCGCGGGTGGCGAAGGTCTGCCGCACACGACCACCGGCGTCATTCTCGGCAACACGCTGACCGGGGAATTTTCGCGCGCCAACGTGCTGCGCCTGCGCTGGCACTACGTCCGCGCCGCGGCGGAGCGGGCGTGGGCGGAGGCGGGCCTGCCGGAAAAATCGCGCGAGGATTTTTTCCACCGCTACGAGGTGCAGTTCAAAGCGCCGTTTCCGCCGGTCGATTCCGACACGCTCGCGGGCGGGCTTTCCAACACCATCGCCGGGCGCATCTGCAATTACTACGACCTCAAGGGCGGCTGCTACACCGTCGATGGCGCGTGTGCATCCTCGCTCCTCGCGGTCGCGAATGCGTGCGCCGCGCTCGCGTCCGGCGATCTCGATGTCGCGCTCGCTGGCGGCGTGGATCTCAGCCTCGATCCGTTTGAACTCATCGGCTTTTCCAAAGTCGGCGCGCTCGCGGGCGACGACATGCGCATCTTCGACGTGCGCTCGCGCGGCTTCTGGCCGGGCGAAGGCTGCGGCTTTCTCGTGCTCATGCCGGTTCGCGCCGCGCTTGCGCAGGAACGGCGAATCTACGCGACGATTCCCGGCTGGGGCATTTCCTCCGACGGGCACGGCGGGCTCACGCGGCCCGAGTTCGACGGGCAGGTGCTGGCCTTGCAGCGCGCCTACCGCCGCGCGGGTTTCGGCCCGGACTCGGTCGGATATTTTGAAGGCCACGGTACCGGCACGAATGTCGGCGACGCCACCGAACTGCGCGTCCTCGCCGATGCGCGGCGCGGGGCGTCGCGCGCAGCGGCGATCGGCTCGGTGAAGGCGAATATCGGCCACACGAAAGCCGCCGCCGGTGTGGCGGGACTCATCAAGGCGGTCATGGCCGTGCATACCGGAATCGTCCCGCCGACGACGGGCTGCGAGGAGCCGCACGAGGAATTGCAAACCGCCGGCGCGCTCCTGCGCATCGCGCGCGAGGCCCAGCCGTGGCCCGACGACGGCCCGCGCCGCGCCGGGGCGAGCGCGATGGGTTTCGGCGGGATCAACTCGCACATCGTCCTCGAAGGAATCGACCGCCCGGCGTTCGCGCAAATCGATCCTCGGACGCAAGAGCTGTCTGCATCCTATCAGGACGCGGAGCTGTTTTTGATCGAAGCCGCGACGACGAGTGCGCTGCTCGACCGCGTGACCCAACTGCGCGAAATCGCCGCTCGCCTTTCGCTCTCCGAACTCACCGACATGGCCGCCGTGCTAGCGCAGGAGCCGAGCGGCGGCGCAGTGCGTGCCGCGATTGTCGCTTCGACTGCGACGCAACTCGCGAGCCGTCTCGACTCCGTCGCGTCATGGCTGCGCGCGGGTGAAACCAGCCGGCTCGACGTGGCGAACGAAACTTTTCTCGGCCACCCGCGCGGTGAGGCGCGGATTGGTTTTCTGTTCCCCGGCCAGGCGTCACCCGTTTATCGCGACGGCGGAATTTTCGCGCGGCGCTTCGAGACCGTGCGCGGTCTTTACGAGCGCGTGCATCTTCCAAATGGCCGCGACACAAATGCCACCTCGCTCGCGCAGCCCGCGGTCGTCGCCACGTCGGCGGCGGGTTTGCGCGTGCTCGCGGAGTTGGGTGTTCACGCCAGCGTCGGCGTCGGCCACAGCCTGGGTGAGATCACGGCGATGTACTGGGCAGGCGCGCTCGATGAAAACTCGCTGCTCGAAATCGCAACGGTGCGGGGCCGCGCCATGTCGGAGGTGAATGGCCGCGCCGGTTCGATGGCGGCGATCGAGGCGTCCGCGGATCAAGTGACCGCCTTGCTTGCGGACGATCAGGTCGATGTCGTCGGCTTGAATTCGCCGCGCCAGACCGTGATCTCCGGCGAAAGCGCGGCGGTCACCACGGTCACGGATCGCGCGCGGAATCGTGGATTCCGCGTGGCCGGCCTGCCCGTGTCGCACGCCTTTCACACACCGCTCATGGCCGCCGCCACGCCGGTGCTCGCGCAGGAACTTTCCCGCCATCGCTTCCTGCCTCACGGACGAAAACTCATCTCCACCGTGAAAGGCACGGCGCTCGCGCAGGACGACGATCTGCCGGAAATTCTCTGCCGCCAGATGACCGCTCCGGTGCGGTTTCTCGAAGCTCTGGTGACAGCGGCGGGCGAAGTCGATCTGCTCATCGAAGTCGGCCCGGGCCGCGTGCTCACCGATCTCGCCGCCGATTCCGTGGAAGTACCCGTGATCGCGCTCGACGCCTGCGGCCCGTCGCTCCGCGGCCTGCTCGCGGCCTGCGGCGCGACCTTCGTCCTCGGCGATTCCTTGAATCGCGAAGCGCTCTTCGCCGGCCGCTTCACCCGGCCGTTCAGCATGGATCGCCGCCCGACTTTCTTCGCCAATCCCTGCGAGTCCATCCCGTCCACGCCGTCCGTCTCAAAGCCCAAACAACCCGCCGCACCGCAGCCCGCGCCCGCCATCGGCACCGACGCGTGGAGCGTCGTCCGCGAAGTCGTCGCCCAGCAGATGAAACTCCCGCCCTCCGCAATCCAACGCGACAGCCGGATGCTCAGCGACCTGCACTTGAACTCGATCACCGTCGGACAATTGGTTGCCGAGTCGGCGCGACGGCTCGGCGGGCGGCAGATCGTGGACCCCACGCGTTTCGCCAACGCCACCGTCGGGCAAATCGCGGATGCTTTCGAGGAACTCAAGAGCGCCGCGAACCGACCAGCACCGGACGATGACACGCCCACCGGAATCGAATCGTGGATCGAGCCGTTCCGCATCGCGCTCGTCGAACGCGCGCGGCCCGACCGCACATCGGACATTCCCGCGGGTGAGTGGAAAGTCGTCGCGCCAGCCGGACACGCGCTTGCGGCTTCGCTCGAAAACGGTCTGCGCGGCCACGGGCGCGGCGTTGCCGTGTGTCTGCCGGAAAATACGGACGATCACATTTCCCTCCTGCTGCAAGGCGCGCGGCTGCTTGCCGGAAACACCGCCAGCGCGCACTTCATTCTCGTCCAGCCCGGCGAGGGCGCAGCCGCGTTTGCGCGCACGCTGCACCGCGAAACGCCGGGCGTGACGACGTGCGTGGTCAGCGTTCCAGCGGATCATCCGCATGCGGTGGAATGGGTGATCGCGGAGGCGCGCGCCGCCACCGGCTACACCGAGGCGCATTACGATGCGCACGGCACGCGCCGCGAACCAGAACTCCAGTGGCTCCCGCCCGGCGCACCCGCGGACGAGTTTCCGGTGGGCGCGCGCGATGTCGTGCTCGTCACCGGCGGCGGCAAGGGCATCACCGCGGAATGCGCTCTGGCACTGGCCCGGCGGTCGGGTGCGGCGATTGGCATTCTCGGCCGCTCGGCCCCGGCGGACGATGCGGAACTCCGGAAAAACCTGGAGCGCCTGCGCGCGTCCGGCGTGCGCGTCGAGTACGCGGCGGCGGATGTTTCCGACGCGGACGCAGTGCGACGCGCGGTCGCGGAAATCGAGCGCCCGCTCGGCCCAATCACCGGCCTCGTGCATGGCGCAGGCCGCAATGTGCCGCACGCCCTCGCGACGCTCGACGAGGCGACGTTTGAAAAAACGCTGGCTCCGAAAGTGCGCGGCGCGGAGCACGTCCTCGCGGCGGTGAACGCGGATAACCTGCGCCTGCTCGTGACCTTCGGCTCGATCATCGCGCGCATCGGCATGGCTGGCGAAGCGGACTACGCCGTCGCGAATGAACGCCTCTCCGCGCTGACGGAACGCTTCCAGCGCGCGCATCCGCGCTGCCGCTGCCTCTGCCTCGAATGGAGCGTGTGGTCCGGCCTCGGCATGGGCCAGAAACTCGGCCGCGTCGAGGCGCTACTCCAGCACGGCGTCACCGCGATTCCGCCCGACGAAGGTGCGCGAATTTTCTGCGAACTGATCGCCGCGCGCCCGCAATCCGTGTCCATCGTCGTCGCCGGGCGGTTCGGCAATCCGCCGACGCTGCGGCTGGATTGCGCGCCGCTGCCGCGCGGGCGCTTCCTCGAAAACCCGCGCGTGCAAAATCCCGTGGAACTGATCTGCGACACGGCTCTTTCGGCGGACGCCGATCCGTACGCGGACGATCATCAGTTGCAAGGCCAGCGCCTTTTCCCCGCCGTCGTCGCGCTCGAAGCAATGGCACAGGTCGCGATAGCACTCGCCCGTTCCACGTCGCTGCCGGTCTTTGAAAAAGCGCAGTTTCATCGTCCCGTGGTCGTGCCGGAATCCGGTGATACAACGGTCCGCATCCAAGCACTGATGCGGGTTCCCGGTCAGGTGGATGTCGCGCTTTTGTGCTCCGACACCGGCTTTGCGGTCAGGCATTTCGAAACGACCTGCCGCTTTGAAAATTCCGCCGCTCCGCGAGAACTGCCGCTGAACATTGCCGCCAGTGCGGCGCGCGTGCCGCTGGATCCGATCGCCGATCTTTACGAGGAGCGGCTCTTCCACACCGGGCGCTTCCGCCGTGTGCAAGGCTACCGCCGGCTCACCGCCACGGAATGTGTCGCTGAGATTTCCGGCGACGCGCGCCCGGCGTGGTTCCGTGCGGACTTGCCGCAGGCGCTGGTGCTCGGCGACGCCGCAGGGCGCGATGCCGCGCTGCACGCGATTCAGGCGTGCATTCCGCATCGGCGCATCCTGCCGATCGGCGTCGAGCGGATGGTCGTGAACGCGGAACCATCGCCCGCCGGGCGCGTGGTGTGGGCGAAGGAACGCGCGCGATCTGCGGATGAATTCACCTACGACGTGCTCGTGCGCGACCCAGACGGGCGGCTCCTGGAATCGTGGGTGGGACTGCGCCTGCGCGCGGTCGAAAACCTCGCGCTGCACAATCCGTGGCCGGCCCCATTGCTCGCCGCGTATCTCGAACGTCGGCTCGCGGAGCTACTGCCCGGCTCGCCGATTTCCGCCGCGCTGCTCGCCGACGAAAGCAGCGAGCGCGCGGGCCGGAGCAACGCCGCGCTGGCGCAAATCCTCGGCCCGGACGCCACCGTTTCCCATCGTGCCGACGGCAAACCGGAGGTGGACGGATGCCATGTTTCGACCGCGCACGCTGGCAATCTCACACTCGCGGTTTCGGCCGAGCGGCGCATGGCGTGCGACATCGAGCCGGTCAAGGCATGGCCCGCATCCGAGTGGGCGAAGCTGCTCTCGCCGGATCAGCGCGGCTCGGCCGAAGCAATGGCGCGAGAGAGCGGCGAAACTTTTGACGCTGCGGCAACGCGAATCTGGACGGTATCGGAATGTTTGAAAAAGGCCGGCATCCCCGCCACGCCATCCTGGCCGCTGACGCCGGGTATCCGCGACGAAAGCGGCTGGCTCGTGCTCAGTTCGCCGTCCGTGAGCATCGCCACGTGGATTGGCGATGCCCAGAATTCCGCGCAACCCATCGCATTTGCCGTCCTCGCGGAAGGCCCGCGCAATGGCGTCGTCGCCCGTCTCGATCCACCCGCACGCGCACAACAGCGTGTCTTCGAAATCCGGCATGTGGTGACGTTCGAGGAAACGAACGTCGTCGGGAATGTGTACTTCGTGAACCACCTGAGCTGGCAGGGCCGGTGCCGCGAGATGTTTCTGCGCCAGCACGCGGCGGGCTCCATTCGCGAACTGGACGGGCAGGGGCTCTCACTGGCCACGAGCAGCGTGGCTGTCGAATATTTCGAGGAGCTGTTTCCGTTCGATGAAATCGTCATCCGCATGACGCTGCGCGAACTGACGCCAGGCTCGGCGTCGCTGATCTTCGATTATCTCCGGCAGAACGAAACCTCGCTCACGCTCATTGCCCGCGGACAGCACACCGTGGCGGTCAAGCGAAAGGCTGGGAGCGGGCTGGAAGTCCAGTCCGGGCCAGCCGTCTTCCCCCCGGACCTCGCCCGTGCCCTGGCCGAATACCTACCCGCTTAAGTGCCGAACCCACGGAGAGGTCCAGAACCAAAGGCGACACGAAGGAATGCGTCGCTCTTGATGGCTTCCTGCTGGAAGTCGAGAGCAGGGTGGCGTTGCTTCGTAACTCCTTCGTAAACGAGGAGGGAGAGGATGATGAGCGTGAATTGGGACGTACCGTAAATGCGGTGTTTGCGCATAGTGGCGAAGAGTTCGCCGACGAAACCCGCCACTTGGAATTGACCGGCATTGAGACCGCCGAAGCTATCGATAATCTCGGTGATGTCTTGATCGAAGGCCTCGACGTTCAGGTCGGGGGGGAGTCCGCGACCAGTTTCCGACGCACTCCTGGTCGCATGACCTTCAGCGCCACGACTCGGCCGTCGTCAGTTCGCGTAGCTCTATGCACTTGCGCCACGGTAGCGCTTGCCACGGGGTTTTCGCTTACGGATTTTAGCTTTCCTGCGATACCGTTCCTTGCCAGCGCGATTGGAACTGTTCCTTCTGGCGACGGAGCAACATTGTCCTGCAACTCACAGAGCGACGTCCGGACGTGATCCGGTATTAAATCGGCTCGGGTGCTCAGGATCTGCCCCGCCTTCGGAAATGCCCCGCCCAGTCTTTCACACAATTTTGCAGCAGAGCGCGCAAGCTCCGTGCGTAACGAATTTTCCCGTCCGAAGAA
>JANXSB010000119.1 GCA_025352865.1 Chthoniobacter sp.
GCGTTCCCGCATTGGTTTTGCGGAAACTTCAAGGCCTTCAACGAGACGCCGGACAAGCTGCCGTTTGATCAGCACTGCCTCATTGCGCTCTGCGCGCCGCGGCCTGTGCTGCTCTCGTGCGCGACGGAGGATCAGTGGGCAAATCCGCGCGGGCAGTTCGAGATGCTGCGCGCCGCCGATCCTGTGTACAGGCTCATCGCGGGCGATGGCCTCGGCGCGACCGAGGTGCCGGAAACGGGCCAACTGCTCGACTCGCGCCTCGGCTACTACATCCGCCCCGGCAAGCACTCCATGACCCGCGAGGACTGGAAAGTGTGGCTCGACTACGCGGACAAGTGGCTGCGGTAGCTCTGCGGCGCAGCCGCGGGTAGGGGTGGGCACTCCGTGCCGTCCCTACCCGCCGCATGGGCAGCGAAATCCGCTCTCCGTTACGGCTTTTTCTGGGTGGCCTTTTCCGCCTTCTCGCCGTCGGTCACATGACCCTTCACAATCGCGAGATAGTTCACCGCAAAGTTTTTGATGTCAGGATCGCCAGCCGCGCTCTTCGACACGGAGAGAAAGTCCCGCTCCAGGCTTTTCGCCTCCTTCAGAAACTCGCGGAAGAAAAGCTTGTCCACCTGGTCGCCCTTGGTTTTTTTCAAACGCTCGACGCTGCTCTTGTCACCCCCCGTGAGTTCGGTCGGGAGGGTTTCGCCCTTGTCTTTCGCGATCACCCCGAGCGCGTCCCACGCCTTGTGCATTTCCGTATTCACCAGTTCGCCGAATTTTTTCGTCCCTTCCACGGTCGCCGTGGTCTTCACCAGATCGACGAGCTGCAATTCAAAGTAGATGGATTTGCCCGAGTCCTTGATGAATTTCTTGTCCGCCGGGGAAAGCGGCTTGGGCTTTTCCGCCGCGCCGGGGCCACCGGGTGCGGTCGTGGTGGTGCCCACGGCGGGCGTGGTCGCGGGCGCGACGGGAGCCTGCGCGAAAGCGGAGGAACTCGCGAGCGCGAGCAGCGCGGCGGCGAGGGCATGACGGAGATGGGTGGGAGCGAGGATGGTTTTCATGGATTGGGAAAATGTTGGAACACAATCGCGCGACGGCGGCAAGCCGCGATTCAGCGGACGCTCGCAGCGCGGAGTTGCTTCCGCCGGACGTCCGCGAGATGACTTGGCGGCAACGTGAAAAAGTCCCTCTCCCTCCTCACCTGGCTCGCGGTCGCGCTGCTCGGCGCATGCGCGTATTTCACCATCGCCACGCGGCGCGGCGAGCCGCTGAACTCCGCCTACATCCTCATCGCGGCGCTCTGCACCTACGCCATCGGGTACCGCTTTTACTCGAAATGGATCGCGGCAAAAGTGCTCGCGCTCGATGAGCGCCGCGCCACGCCGTGCGAAATCCACGAGGACGGCAAGGACTACGTGCGGACGAACAAGTGGATCGTCTTCGGCCACCACTTCGCGGCGATCAGCGGGCCTGGGCCGCTCGTCGGGCCAGTGCTCGCGGCGCAGTTTGGCTACCTGCCCGGCACGCTTTGGATTTTGATCGGCGTGGTGCTCGGCGGCGCGGTGCAGGATTTCATCATCCTTTTCTCCTCGATGCGCCGCGACGGAAAATCGCTCGCGCAAATGCTCCGCGAGGAGCTGAACCCGACCGCTGGTTTCATCGGCACGATCGCGATTCTTTCGATCATGCTCATCCTCCTCGCGGTGCTCGCGCTCGTGGTGGTGAAAGCGCTCGCGGAAAGTCCGTGGGGAGTTTTCACCGTCGGCGCGACCATCCCCATCGCGATGCTCATGGGCGGCTACCTGCGGTTCATCCGAGTGGGCAAAGTGCTCGAAATTTCCGTCTTCGGCGTCGCGCTTTTGCTGCTGGCCGTGTGGGGCGGACAGCTCGTGCATGCCACGCCCGCGTGGCATCAGGCCTTTCTGATCAAGGCCGAGCCGCTCGCGTGGGCGATCATCATCTACGGCTTTCTCGCGAGCGTGCTGCCGGTGTGGCTGCTGCTCGCGCCGCGCGATTACCTCAGCACTTTCATGAAGCTCGGCACCATCTCCGCGCTCGCCGTGGGCACGCTGCTCGTGCTGCCCACGCTGCACATGCCGGCGGTCAGCAAGTTCGTGGACGGCACCGGGCCGGTCGTGCCGGGTAAGCTGTTTCCGTTCTGCTTCATCACCATCGCGTGCGGCGCGATCAGCGGTTTTCATTCGCTCATCTCGAGCGGCATCACGCCGAAAATCATCACGCGCGAAAGCCACGCGCGATCCGTCGGCTACGGCGCGATGTGCCTCGAATCGCTCGTCGCGATCATGGCGATGATCGCCGCCTGCACGCTCGATCCCGGCGTTTATCTCGCGATGAACATTCCCGGCGGCGATCCGGCAGCGACGGTGCAAGCCGTTGAGCGAAGCGGGTTGGAAAAGCTTGAGCCAAAGGTTTCCGCTCTCATCCTCGAAGCCGGAGGACGAATTTCACATCCTTGGGTGTGGAATGTAGTTACCGTTTCCTCCGACGAAATGAAAGCGCTCGCGCAGCACATGGGCGAGGTCACGCTCTTCGGCCGCACCGGCGGCGCGGCGACGCTCGCCGTCGGCATGGCGATGATTTTTGGCAAGCTCACGCAAGGCCGCTGGCTCGACCTCTGGTACCACTTCGCGCTGATGTTCGAGGCGCTCTTCATCCTCACCACGCTCGACGCCGGCACGCGCGTCGGACGCTATCTGCTCCAGGACGCGCTCGGCCACATTTGGAAACCGCTCGGCGACACGCGCAACCTCGCCGCCGGCATCGCCGCGAGCGCCGTGATCGCCGGGCTGTGGGGCTACTTTCTCATCGCCGCGGTGCATGATCCCGACGGCGGCATCAAGGCGCTCTGGCCCATCTTCGGCATCGCCAACCAGCTGCTCGCCAGCATCGCGCTCTGCCTCGCCACGACCATCCTTTTGAAAACGCAACTTCGAGACCGGCGGCACCCGGCGCTCGTGCTCGTGACCTTGCTCCCGCTCGTCTGGTTGCTCGCCGTGACCAGCACAGCAGGCCTGCAAAAAATCTACCATCCCAGCCCGGCGATCGGTTTCCTCGCCAAAGCCGAGCAGCTCAAAAAAGACGCGATGCCCGCCGCCGAAAGAGCCGCCGACGCCGCCAGCAAAGCCAGTCTCGAAGTGACCCGCGCG
>JANXSB010000141.1 GCA_025352865.1 Chthoniobacter sp.
CGCGACCTTTGACCTCGACCTCCGGGACGGCGGCGAGCGAGGCGAGATCGAGCGTGCTTTCCGCCTGATCGACGGAGCGCAGCGAGGTGTCGAGCAGTTGCTGCAAAACGATGAGGCCCAGCGCGCCCATCACGCCGCCGAGGATGGCGGCCGGGAAGACCAGATAGAGCTTCGGCGAACTCGGGTCCTTGGGCACGAGCGGGTCTTCCGTGATGCGGATGCTACTCCTCTCAACGCCTTCGGAAAGTTTCGTCTCCTTCGAGCGTGCCAGCACGGATTCGTAGAGGAGCTTGTCGGATTCGGCCTGCCGCCGGAGTTCGTCGTAAGGGATGGCAATCCGGCTGAGTTCGACGCCGGTCTTTTGCTGATCCTGGAGCGCGGCCTTGAGTTTTTCCTCGGCCTCCTTCGCGCCCTGGTAGGAGTTGAGCGCGATGCTCGCGCCCTTGCGTGCGGCACGTTCGAGCGTTTGCTGGAGACCGCGCAGTTCGCTCTGCGTCTGGATGTATTTCGGATGCTGGTCGAGGTAGCGCTTTTTGATCTGCGAAAACTCGGACTCCTTCGCGGTGATGAGTTTGAGCGCCTCCTGCACATCGGGCAGGCCGGAGACGCTTTGCAGCGCGAGCAGTTCCTCGGCCGGCAGGGTCTGGGCTTTGCGCAGGGTGGGCAGGTCGGACTCGACTTTCACGCGGTTGCTGCGCGCTTCCTCGAGCTTGAAGTTGAGCTGCTTGAGGTAGTCAGCGGTCATGTTCTGTTTGTCTTCGACCGAGACGGTGCCGTATTTCTCGCGGTATTCTTGGAGAGCCTGCGCGGATTTGGCGACGCGGGCCTGCAGTTCCGCCGCCTGTTTGAGGAGAAAGTCGTTGGCCATCGCCGAGGCCTTCGTGTTCTGTTCGAAGTACATTTTCATGTATTCCTCGATGATGGTGCGAACGACCCGGGCGGAGCGCTCCGCATTGTGGCTCTTGAATTTGATGAGCACCGACCGGCTGCCGCGCACGAGCTTGGCGTCGAGCTTCGACGTCATGATGTCGGCCAGTTCCGCGTCGGTTTTCGGCGGATCGCCGGCATCCGTCTTGTAGCTGGAGTCCTCCTTTTCGAGGTTGTTGAGCCGGGCGACACGGGCGAGGAGCGAGTTGCTGTTGAAGGCGCTCTCGACGCTTTTCAGGGCCTCGTCGGTTTTATAGTTGTCGGGGTTGACGTCCTTGATGTTGATGACGTTCGCGGAATCCTCGGCCACCTGCACCACGGCCTCCGCCGTATAGTCCGGCTTTTTGATCAGCAGATAGACGCCGGCCAGCAGGAGCATCGCGATTTCGCAGAGGACGATGAGCCGCCATTTTTCCCGCAGGAGAAAAAGCCACGCGTGCAGGTCGATGGCGTTGGCGTCCTTGGGCGAGGACTGGGCGGTGGCGGTGTGGCGGCGGATGGACATGGTCAGAAGATGCTTTCGGAAACGGTGATGGTGTCGCCGGGGAGGACTTCAAACGGCTGCGCGTCTTTCTTTCCCGCCAGCTCCTTGCCGTTGAGCTGGACGACCACGTCTTTGCCGTTCACCCGGCGTTTCAGGATGATCTTGGCGGGGTTGGCGGTCTTGGAATATCCGCCGGCGAGACCGATGGCCTGGAGCAGATCGAGCGGCCCCTGATTGGGAAACTCGAAAGTGCCGCCCTTCTGCACCTGACCGAGCACGGTCACGAGCCGCTTGGCAAATTCCACCACGCCGACATTGACCTGCGGGTTGACGAGGTAGCCTTTGGCCAGCCGTGCGCGGATGATCTGCGCCGCGTCGTCCACGGATTTTCCGCCGATCCGCACCGAGCCGATGAGCGGGACGGAGATCGTCCCGTCATTGCCCACGCGCGCTTTTGTCGCGAGGTCGTCCTCCTGAAAGACGGTGACGGAAACGAGGTCGTTCGGGGCGAGCAGGTAGTTCGCCTGCTGCGCGCGCAGCGGAGTCGCGCCGAAGATCGCGACGATGAAAAGCGCCCCCGCGCTCAGGACGCGGAAAGCAAAGGCACAAGCGTTGTTTTTTCCCATAAAAGCTCCTGTCTAGCAGGAATGCGGCCCTGGGGGAGGCGGTCAGAAAAATACGTTGAACTGGAAGTAGGCCGTCGTCTCGGCGAAGTCCGATTTTAGCTGGGTCGAACTGTCCTGACGGAACTCCGCGCCTAGCTCGCAGCTCAGCCAGGGCGTGACGTCGATGCCCACGCTCGGGTGGATGTACCAGATCTCGTCGCGGCGCTGGTTGCTCGTCGTGAAATAATCGTATTCCACGTTCTGGTACCCCGCGGCGATGACGAAATAGTAACGCCGCAGAAAGCGCTGGCGAACCTGCGCCTCGATGCCGGTCACGTTGTAGTTCGCCGGCGGAGTGCCCGCCGAGGTCACCGTGCGACGGTAGCCCTGGAGGAAAACCGTGGTGCCGTTGAACGGCGCATACGAAACCCCGAGGCCGAAGATGCCGTTGCTCCGGGTCGTGATTCCGTGGATGTCGCGAATCTCTCCGCCCGCCGTCAGATCGAACTGGATTTTTTCCGTCGCCCGGTAGCGCACCCGCGCGAGCAACTGCTCATAGTTCTGGTTCGGTCCGCCGCTGAGATTGACCATCCCGTAGGTAAAACCCACGCCGAGGGTGATCTTCGGGCGCACCTGATAGTTCATCCACGCCTGCCACCGGAACTCCGCGGAATCGGTGCCGTTGCCCAGATAGTTGCGGAGGTAGTTGAAGAAGTTCAGCTCGATGGAGGTCTTCGCACTGTAGTCATACTTGCTCGTCAGCGCACCGGTGAAAAGATGCCGCTCCACGCGTTCGCCGAGATCCACATCCGGCAGGCTCAACGTCTGATAACGCGCCTTCAGCCCGAGCGTCAGCCGCTTCCACTCGTACTGGCCGTCCAGCGTCACATCGTGATCGAAAGTGTCTTCGCTGCTGTGGTTGGCGAAGAGCGTCACGCTCGGCACGTAATGCAGGAAAATGTAGTTCGTCGTCTCGACCATCTCGGAGCGGTCCGGGTTGAACCGGTCCTCATAGCTGCCGAGGTTCGCCAGTTCGTTCTTGAAATCCCCGCGCCCGATCGCCATGCCCGGCGCGATCGTGAAAATGTAGTCCTCCTGCTCGTTGTCGTGGCTGATGAAAATGTTGCTGTCGTAAGTCGCCGTCGCGCTTCCGTGCAGCACGAATTTCCACGGATGCCTGTCCACCGCGGCTTCGAGCGACGCGTTGTCCCCGGCGTCCGGGAAAAGCGTCATCGTGTCGAGCACCGGGGCCGGGGTCATCGGCAGCATCGGCGCGGGATCGCTGAGCCGGGCGGGCCGGTCGAGGATCGGCTCGGGTTCCTGGGCGAAAAGCGCGCCCGTGAGAAGCGCCATGCAGCCCGTTGTGATTGTCGTCTTTATTAGCCGGAAAGAAGTGTTTGCCCTCATCGGGGGCGAGGGGATAGCGGCCCGCGCATGCCTCCGTCAACCCCATTTTTTGGGTTATATCGCTTCCGGTTTGTAAAAACTTCGCGTCTCCCGCTCACGCCATAGCACACAGCCGCGCGGCGATCGCCTGCACGAGCGCCGTCTCCGCCGCCGGCCAGTCATACGCTTCCGCCTTCGCAATCCCGAGCACGCCGCGCAGTTCGCCACCCGCAAGCATCGGCACCGCGAGCGAGCCTTCCATCCCTGTCGCCTTCGCGCCGGGACGCGCCTGCCCGGAGGTATCCGTCTGGAGATTGCAAATCGTCACCGCCTCCCGGCGCTCCGCCGCCAGCCCCGCGATGCCTTTGCCCACCGGCACCGTCCCGATGATCTGCACGACGGGCGGCGGAATGTTTTTGTGCGCCGCCAGCTGCAGCACGCCGTCGCGCAGCAGATGAATGGTGCCGGCCTGGCAGCCGAAATGCGCGATAGTCGCCGCGAGCGCGGCGGTGAGGTCGCCGCTCGCGGCGGCGGTTTCGATGGATGCGGGGATCATGCCGAGAAAGTAGCCCGCGCCTCCGCCAATATGCAAAGCCAAGAACATCGCGCCGCACATGCACCGCATCGCGGACGTGACAATCCACCGCACCGCCTGCTACCCCTCTGCGCCATGCCGGAGCCCGACGCCACGCCACCGCCTGCGGACGGAGCGCCACCCACCAATCTCGGTGGCCTAGACCCCGGCGAACTCTTCGCGCGCGGCATGCACACCGCAAAGATGTCCAGCGCGGGCGCGCATGGCTGGGAGCCGCCGACGCCGGAGGAAGTCGCCCACCTTTTTCCAAACTACGAAATCCTCTCCATGCTCGGGCGCGGCGGCATGGGTGCGGTGTACAAGGCGCGGCAGATCGCGCTGGACCGCCTCGTCGCCATCAAGTTGCTGCCGCTGGAGATCAGCGTGGACCAGGCCTTCGTGGACCGCTTCCGCCGCGAGGCCCGCGCCATGGCGAAGCTCAACCACCCGCACATCATCGCCGTCCACGACTTCGGG
>JANXSB010000157.1 GCA_025352865.1 Chthoniobacter sp.
CTCCACGCTGCCGAGCCCATCGCGCTTTTTCATTTTTGGCGCGAAGTGGGCGCGCGCATGCACATCGCGGACATCCCCTCCAGCGGCGAGGAGTTCGAGCGCTACAACCTCGATTACGAGCGCACCCACTTCCGTCCGAACCCCGGCAGCCAGCGCGTCGCCGCCGCGACCACGCGCATGTTCGCCGGCTGGGCCGGCTCGCTGCGCGGCCTCGTCCCGCCGATCATCGCCTGCCTCATGGACGATCCCCTCCGCCGAGCCCTCGAACTCCCCGAACCCGCGCCCACACTGCGCCGCACCGTCGCCGCTGCACTGCGCCTCCGGGGCCATCTCGGCCAGACCTTTTCCCCGCGCTCGCGCCCAAACCTCCGCACCACCGCGCGGCACCGCAGCTACCCATGCGGCTACGCCATCGAAACGCTCGGCCCGCCCGAGCCACCCGGAGCGCCGCAAGAATAGGCTTGTGATTTCACCGGAGACGTGCCTCAATTTTCGCAATGCACTCCCCCATGAAAACACATCCGCTCATCCCGTCGCCCGGCCTCCCAACCGTCATGGCCCTCGGCCTCACCATGTTCGCCGCACCGCTCGCGCGGGCCTCGCAGGAGGTCGCTCCGCAGGTCGTCATTGAAGCCAGGATCGCCGAGACCTCGCAAGAGTTCATGCGATCGCTCGACCGGCAGGGCTATCACCTCATCGGGAATTTCAACTCCTCGTTTCCCGCGGACGCCTTCCAGCCCCGCGGCATCACTTTCACCGTGACCCCGCCGCCCCGGATGCCGCGGACCGGCGACATCATGATGATGATTTCCCCCGGGATCTTCGGCCACGGGGATCACCCCGGCCTCCGCGCAATGAGCCTCAACCGCGCGCTCACCAACGTCCTCCGCGACCTCCCCCTCGTCGTCACGCCCGACGTTTCCAGCGACCGCAGCCACATCAGCCTAAACCTCATGACCGAAGTCCCCGCCTTCAACCACTGGTCTGTGGACCTCTTCGGCACCGCCGCCTTCGGCCAGGTCAGCGGCACCGAGCGCGTCACCCGCACCGTCACCACCAGGGAAACCCGCACCATCGACGTCCCCACCAAAGTCCTCGTCCCCTTCGACGACGGCTTCCGCATCGTGGACCGCGAGGAAATCCGCCTCGTCCCCACCAAGGACATCAACCACCGCACCCGCACCCTCACCGAGCGGCGCGACATCAACCGCCTCGGCGACTTCGCCGGCGGCGGCGGCCTCGGCGTCAACTTCAAATTCAACCCCCGGTTCGGCGTCAGCCTCCGCAGTCAGATCTTCGGCGGGCGCGACACCCTCGGCCTCGTCACCGCCTCCGCCTTCGGCGAATACGACTGCTGCTGGCCCGTCACCCCCACCTACTCGCTCGGCGGCGGCATCCTCTATCCCCACGCCACCGCCGTCCTCGACGCCGGCCTCGGTTTGAAAAAGCACGTCACCCCGCAGTTCGACCTCTTCACCGAAGCCCACATCATCACCAATTTCGGCAACACCACCTTCGGCGAGATCAACGTCGGCGCCAGCTTTCCCCTCGGCGCCGCCCCCGTCACCACCACCTACAATACCGACACCGCCGCTCCCGAAACCAAGCCCACGCCCCCCGGCAACGTCCCCGTCAACGTCGAAGTCTTCCGCCAAAAAACCGCCCCCCCCGGCGACCTCCGCACCGTCCTCTTCCTCCGCGAGCCCCGCCTCCGCTAGCCCTCCGCCCGGTTCCCGCAAAGAGCCCCCCGCCTGCACCGGTCGCGACACCGCCACCGCATTGTTCCCTGCCTCATTCTTTCGTGGTCAAAGAGCGCAGACTCCCGTAAGAGCGAGTGGGGCTCCCACGGACGGAAAATGGTGCTTCGCGACTGGCACAGCGCAGGCAAGCCGCGCTATCTTGCAACGTATGAACGCAGCTTTTCCTTCCCGGCTTTTGATCGGCGGCCAGTGGGTCGAGACGACGGCGGCCGCACCGGTGAGGAATCCATTCACGGGCGGGGAAATCGCGCGGGTGCCGATGGGCGGGGCGGCGGAAATCGAGCAGGCGCTGGCAGCGGCGCACGCGGCGTTTCCAAAAGTGCGCGGGATGGCGGGGCATGCGCGGGCAGAAATCCTGCTGGCGGCGGCCCGGGGCATCGAGACGCGGACGGCGGAGTTTGTGGCGACGATTGTGAGCGAGGCGGGAAAGCCGGTGGTCTTTGCGGAGGCGGAGGTGGCGCGGGCGGCGATGACTTTCACGGCGGCGGCGGATGAGGCGCGGCGGGCGCACGGGGAGCTGCTGCCGGTGGACGCCTTTTCCAGCGGGGACGGGCATCTCGGGCTGGTGCGGCGTTTTCCGCTGGGCGTCATCGCGGCGATCACGCCATTCAATTTTCCCCTCAATCTCGTGGCGCACAAAGTCGCGCCCGCGCTGGCAACGGGGAACACGATGGTGGTGAAGCCGGCGATGAAAACGCCGCTGACGGCGCTGCTGCTCGCGGAGGTTTTGCAGGCGGCTGGCGTGCCGGCGGGGCAGATGAATTTCGTGACGTGCTCGAACGAGGACGCGGCGCTCCTCGTGACGGATGCGCGGGTGAAGATGGTGACTTTCACCGGCAGCCCGGCAGTGGGCTGGCGGCTGAAGGAGCTGTGCGGAAAGAAGCGCATCACGCTCGAACTCGGCGGCAATGCGGGCGTGATCGTGCATGCCGATGCGGACGTGGCGGCGGCGGTGCCGATGATCGCGACGGGCGCGTTCGCGTATGCCGGGCAGTCGTGCATCAGCGTGCAGCGGGTGGTCGTGCATGCGTCGCGCTACGAGGAATTCAAGGCGGCGCTCGCGGCGCACATCGCGGCGAAAGTGCTGACGGGCGATCCTTGGGAGCGGACGACGGTGGTCGGGCCGATGATCACCGAGCAGGCGCGGGATCAAGTGCGGGAGCGGATTCGCGCGGCATTGGCGGCGGGCGCGCGGCTGGTCTGCGGCGGGGAAATGCGCGGGTGCTGTCTGGAGGCGACGGTGCTGGAAGACGCGGACGCCGGGCTGGCGATTTGCGCGGAAGAGGCGTTTGCGCCGGTGATGACGCTGCACCGGTACGCGGATTTCGAAGAGGCGCTGGAGTTTGTGAATGCGTCGGACTTCGGTTTGCAGGCGGGTGTTTTCACGCGCGACCTCGGGCTCGCGCTGCGGGCGTACGAGGCGCTGAATGTCGGCGGCGTGCTCATCAATCAGGTGCCGACTTTTCGCGTGGAGAATATGCCGTACGGCGGGATCAAGGACTCGGGCTTTGGGCGCGAGGGCGTGCGCTATGCGATGGAGGAAATGACGGAATTGAAGTCGCTCATCATCAAACGCGGGTAGCGATTGCGGTCGTTTGTTTTTTTGAAACGCAGAGGCGCGGAGACGCAGAGGGCGCAGAGTTTTTGCATTCTTTTCTCTGCGCCTCTGCGCCTCTGCGTTAAATCCCAAGCACCACCGCACCGCCGGTCTGCGCGCGCGTCTTGCACCGCCGGGCGGGGCTGCGTAATTTCGCCGCCATGTCTGAACAAACCATTTGGCAAGGCCACTCGTCGCAGGTGAAGAATTTCTGGCCGTTCGTCTCGTGCCTGCTCGTCCTCCCGATCCCGTGGGCGCTCTACCGCTGGCTGGCGGTGAAGACGACGACGTATCAACTGACGACGGAGCGGCTGCTCACGGAGACGGGGATTTTGAGCAAGACGACGGACACGCTGGAGCTGTACCGCGTGCGGGATTTGCAAATGACGGAACCGTTCTGGCTGCGGCTTTTCGGATTGGAAAACATCCACCTGCTCACGGCCGACTCGACGACGCCGAGCGTCATCATCGGCTGCGTGCCGAAGGCGCTCAAGCTGGCGGACAAATTCCGCGAGCAGATCGAAGCCAGCCGCCTGGCGAAGCGCGTGCGAACCGTCGATCTCGAAGACGACCACGGCGGCGACGGCGCGGCGCACTGATTTCCGGCGATGTTTTTTTTCGACAAAAACGAAGGCGGTGCGGGCGCGATCCCGACGCGAGATCAAGTGCCGGCGGGCGATACTTGGGACCTCTCGCTGCTCTACCCGACGCCCGCAGACTGGCAGGCGGGGTTTGCAAAAGTGCAGCGCGAGTACGTGGCGGCGGCGCAGTGGAAAGGGCGCGTTTGCGAGAGCGTAGCGACGCTGGGTGCGGTGTTGGAATTTGAAAAGGAACTGAGCCTGCAAATCGAAAGGCTCGGGCATTACGCGAGCCTGCTAACCTCGGGCGACAGCTCGAACGCGGAGCATCTCGGGCGCGAGGCGCAGCTTGAAAACATGCTGACGCTCATCGGCGAGGCGACGGCCTTCGTCGCGCCGGAAATCCAGGCGCTCGATGACGCGACCTTCGAGAGCTGGCTCGCCGATGCGGCGCTCGCGGAGTGGCGCATCGCTTTGCGCAAGCAGCGCCGGTTCAAGCCGCACACGCTCACGGCGAACGAAGAGCGGCTGCTCGCCCTCGGCTCCAGCGCACTGCGCGGGCATGGCGAGACTTTCTCGCAGCTCACGAATGTGGACATGAACTTCGGCATGGTGGCGGATGAAACCGGCGCCGAGCGCGAGCTGAGCCAGAGCAGCTTTTCGTCGTTCCTCGTGAAGCGCGATGGCGACGTGCGGCGGCGCGCGTTCAAGGCGTTCTACGCGGAGTTCGACGCGCATAAATTCACCGTCGCCTCCACGCTCGCGAACTCGGTGAAGGCCGACGTTTTTCACGCCCGCGCGCGCAGCTACCCGAGCGCCCGCGAGGCCGCGCTTTTCTCCGACGACATGCCGGTGAGCGTGTACGACAACCTCATCGCGACCGTCCGCGCCAACCTCCCCGCGCT
>JANXSB010000165.1 GCA_025352865.1 Chthoniobacter sp.
CGACCAGTTTCTCGCCACCGCCGCCGCGGAAAAGGTGAGCGCGCTGCGAACGGTGGACTTCCTCAAATCGGAGGCGGCACAAGGCCGTGCGGAGGATTGGGATTTCGTGCTCAGCCGCGTGCCCGCTCGTCCACCGCTGCCGGGGGATGAGATGCCGTAGTTGTGATGAATGGCACTGTGACGCCATGCAACCGAACCCGATCCTGACGGAAATCCGCCGCGCACGCGAGGAGCTGGCCCGCAAGTCCGGCTACGACGTGCGGAAGTTCATGGATTTCATCCGCGAGCGGGAACGGGAAGCCGCCGCGCGCGGGGTGAAGTTTGCCCCGCCGACGAAACCTACGAAGGCGCAGTAGAGCGCGCCCGCGATTTGCAGAGCCGAAGCCAGTCCGGCTCGGACTTACTTCCAGCCCGCATTTCGGAGAGCGCGTGTCAAAAGGAACTCCGCGCGTCGCTGCATCTTCTTTCCCTGGATGTTGATGGCCGACTGGATGTGGCGGTCGTAGCTCTCGACGTTGGTGACGTATTTCACCGCGTTGGTGAGGTTGATGCGGAACCGGGTGAACGTGGTGATGACTGCCGCCGCACTGCGTTTGGTGCCGTGGCGCGCGACCCACGCGGGGAGTTTCACGGCGAGTTTCTGCGCGCCGAGCTATTGCAGAATCGGCGTCGCGCCTTTCAAAAACTTCAGCGCGAAGAGCAGGCCGCCGGGGACGAGTTCGTAGAGCGCGCAGTCGTGGAAGAGGATGAGATACTGCCGGAGTTCGTAGCCGCAAAGTGCCGTGACGAGTACGCCGAGCGCGAGCGGTTGGCGGGAGCCGAAGCGCTGGGTGAGCTGCGCGAGCTGGGTATAGGCGAGCAGGCGCAGGGGCATGTCCCAGATGGTGGTGTAGCGAAGGTTCATGCCGTATTTCACATTGCACATGAGCACGTAGCTGCACGCCATGAAGGCCGCGAGATACAGCAATGGCCGGCTTTCGCGGGCGGTGGAAAAAAGCGCGCCGATGGCGAGGATGAGCACGATGGGGCTGACGAGCATGTACTCGACGAAGTAGCGGTACCACGGCCCGTCGCCGGTGCGGATGGCGTAGTCGAGCGTCTGCGCCTTGCTCACGAGGAGCTGGTAGATGTGGATGAAATTTTCCGTCCCGCCGGCGAGCGCGACGAGCAGCGTGAGCCCGGTGAGCGGCCCGGCGATCATGCACAGCACAAGCTTTGGCGTGACCGTGCCCCATTTTCCCCAGCGGTTCAGCGCGACCAGGCCGCAGAGCGCGACGTAAACGAAGAAGGCGTTTTCTTTCGTCAGCACCATCGCGGCGAGGCAGACGGTGAGACCCGCGAGCCAGCCCGAGTGGTTCGGAGCGCGGAGGTTTTCCCACAGCAGCCAAAGGCACATGAGCGCCCAAAAGGCGAAGAAGCCGTCGATCATGCAGTGCTGCGCGAGATGGATCTGAATCGGTGCGAAACTCATCAGCGCGAGCGTGCCGAGCATCGCGCCGTCGCCGCGCAGGCGGCGGGCGAAAAGTGCGGACGGGATGAGCGTGAGCACCGCGAAAAGACACGAGACGGACTTGAGCGCGGAGCGTGCGACGGCATTGGCGCCGGACCCGGGCTGGTCAAGCCCGCCGGGCCCGAAGAGATGGCTCCAGACGCTGCTGCAGAAAATGTAGAGGAAGCGCGTGGGCGGCAGCTCGCAGATGCCGCCTTTGCTCTGCTCTTCGAGAAAGTAATCGCAAAACGCCGGATACGCGCCGAGGCCCTTCGCATTCAGCAGTACGACGTAGCGCTGGTAGAGGTGCTCGTCGAAACCAACACCGGTGAAACCCGCCGAGGGATAGATGCGGAGGAAAGCGCCGAGCGCGAGCAGGAGCAGGGCCATGAGCCAGATGCGGCCGGGTGTTCGGGGTGGGGCCGCGTCGGTAGAGGTCGGGGTCGTCTCAGACATGAGATGAAAGTGAAAAGCAATCGCCGCGCCCGATTGCCGGTGGAGTGGCACGGCATCTTCTTTCTTCATTGCTGCTCACGCCTGCCAGCATCCGCCACCACCACCCGTGTTCCAGTTCGTCCGCCTACTATTTCCGAGCTTTCTGCTGGCCGGCATTGCGGTCGCGCTCTTTTGCTTCGCGCCGTTTTCGGGCGGAGACAAGGTGGAGGAATCGCTGGTTTTCGAGGCGCAGCTTTCCGCGCCGGCGGCTGGTGAACTGCGTTTGTATTCCGTGCGCGACGGTGCGGGTTCTCCGCGGGAATTTTCATCGTGCGCGGTCAAAGCCGGCGTGCAACAGCCGTCCCGGATGGTCATTCCGCCGGGCACCTACCGGGCGTTTCGCCTCGTCCTCACGGAGCAGCCGGAGCGTGTGGAAATCGCCGGCGCGAGGATCGTCGATCTCGCGGGTGTGGAGCTGGCGCGGATTGAAAGGGAGCGCTTTCACGCGGGGGACAGCGGCGCGGAATGGACGGTCGCCTGCGCGCCGCCGCTGGTCCTGCACTCGTCGCTGAGCTGGGGTCTGGGATCGGGTGCCGCGCTGGTGGCACCGCTGACTTTCATCATCGCGCTGCTGCTTCGGCTGCTCGCCGCGCGTGTGGAAAACGTGCGCGCATCCGCGACGGCGGCCATTATGCGAGGAGCGGAAATGGCCCGCGCGAATCCGCTGGCGACGATCTTCGCGACCGCGACGATTGCCGTGTTCGCGAGCTGCTATCCGGTGGTTTTTTGCGGGAAGAGCTTCGTCTCGCCGAACCTCGGCGCGCACTGTCTTTATGCGGGCGTCACGACGCTGCCGGACGCTGCGCCGGAGAAAACCGAGAACCCGAAAATGTCGGACACGGGCGCCATGCTCTGGGCGCATCTGCCCTACTCGGTGGCTGAAAACCGCGCAATTTTTCACGATCACGAAATGCCGCTGCGTCTCCGCGACAACGCGTGCGGCGTGCCGTTGCTCGGCCAGGGCCAGGCGATGCTCGGTGACCCGCTGCACTGGATTCCCATTTGCGCGGGCGGCGCGACATGGGCGTGGGATGTGAAGTTCGTGCTCGCGAAAATCCTCTTCGCCTTTGGGATCGGCCTGCTCGTGCGCGCAGCAGTCGGGCGGCTCGGCGTGGCCGTGGCTCTCGCGGGCTCGTCGGCGTTCATCGGCTTCATCGCCTACCGCTTCAATCACGCCGCATTTTTCAGCCTCTGCTACGCGCCGTGGATTCTGCTGGCATGGTTGAAAATCGTGCGCGCACCGGCGTGGCGCGCCGCCGTGCCGTGGGTCGCGCTGCTCGCCGCCGCGAACTGGAGCGAGCTGAACAGCGGCACGGCCAAGGAGGCGAGCATGCTGATTTGCGGACTGAATTTCACCGGCCTCCTCGCGCTCATGCTCGCACCGGAAAGCCTCGCCGCGCGGGCGCGAAAGCTCGCCGCCGCCGGAGCCGGGCTGCTCATTTTCCTGCTCGTGAGCGCGCCGTGCTGGGTGCTCTTTCTCGATGCGCTCGCGCACGCGTGGACGGCCTACAATGTGCCGCACGCTTACCAGATTCAGCCCGCGCTCATCATCGGTTTGTTCGACGATCTTTTCTACCGGCAGACCGCGCCGGTGGAAAACCACACGAATCCTTCGGCAAATTTTTTCGTGCTCATCGGAGTGCTTTGGGCGCTCGTCCACGCGCGGCGGCTGGTGGCGGAC
>JANXSB010000248.1 GCA_025352865.1 Chthoniobacter sp.
CGAAAAAATGCGCGAAGCCGGTGCGGTCGGCGCGCTCGTTTTTGCTGCCGACGTGGTAGAGCACATAGGTCGCGACGACGGGCGAGGCGTGGTTTTCGTGGAGGATGACGTGGAGGCCGTTCGGCAGGTCATACTCGGTGAATTTAATCGGCTTAAGGACGACGCGCGGCGCGGGTTCGTCCTTCGCGTTTGCGTGAAAAAAGGACGCGGTGGCGAGGGCGGTGAGGATGGTGAGAAAACGGGCGGGAGTCATGGGAGCGGGGTGAGACAGGGCGGAGTGTGTGGCGTTCAGAATGTGTGGGCAAGGTTGGGATGGGAGAGATTTTGCGGTGAATGGCCGAGCGATGCGGGTTAGGAAACGGACGTGCGATTACGATTACGATTACGATTACGAGCACTGGCCGCGGCGCTTGTGCTGGCCTTGGTCGCCGGTGCAGCGGCGGCGGAGGAGTTGCAAAAGTTCGTCTATGAAAAAGCCGAGATGGGCCTGCCCTTTCGCGTCTCGCTTTACGCGGCGGATGAAGCGGCGGCGCGCGCCGCGGCGGATGCGGCGTTCGAGCGGATCGGGGTGCTGAACAGCATCATGAGCGACTACGACAGCGACTCGGAGCTGAGTCGCCTTTCGCAGACTTCCGGACAGGGAAAGACCGTGCCGGTGAGCAGCGCGCTGTGGAAAGTGCTCGTTCGCGCGCAGGAGTTTGCGGAGCGCAGCGACGGCGCGTTCGACATTACCGTCGGCCCGCTCGTCAATGTCTGGCGGCGCGCGCGGCGCAAACAGGAGCTACCCTCACCGGAACTCATCGCTGAAATGAAAGCGCGCGTCGGTTTCAGAAAACTCCGGCTCGATCCCGCGCACCAAACCGCCGAACTGCTCGTGCCCGAGATGCGCCTCGACCTCGGCGCGATCGCGAAAAACTTCGCCGTGGACGAAGCCATCGCTGTCCTCAAAGCGCGTGGCATCAAGCGCGCGCTCGTCGGCGGCAGCGGCGACATGACGGCCACGGACGCCCCGCCCGGCCAGCCCGGCTGGCGGATTGAGATCGCCGCGCTCGATGCCCCCGGCGCTCCGCCGCCGCAGATCATCTTTTTGAAAAACCGCAGCATCGCCACGAGCGGCGACATGTTTCAGCGCGTGGAAATCGGCGGCATCCGCTACTCGCACATCGTCGATCCCCGCACCGGCATCGGCCTCACCGACCACAGCCTCGTCACCGTCCTCGCGCCCGACTGCATGACGGCCAATGGCCTCACCACCTCCCTCAGCGTTCTCGGCCCCGAGCGCGGCTTGCGGCTCGTCGAGGAAACGCCCGGCGCCGCCGCGCACATCGTCCGTCAGCCGGGGGAAAAGATCGAGGTCACGGAGTCCGCCCGCTGGCGCGAAGTGCCGCGCGCGGAGAGGTGAGCGGCGCGCGGTTTTTCCGAAAAAAGAAGGCCCCGCCTTCTCGCGAGGAGAAAGCGGGGCGCTTGGGAATCAAGCAGCCGTGAGGCTTAGACGACGACGGTCTTTCCGGGAATGGCGTGGGGATACATGCCGTCGGGGCCGGGGTTGACTTTCATCGGGGCGTCCCAAGCGAGCTTCTCGGGGAAGCCGGTGATCTCGGATTGGATGGCTTTGTCCCACTCGACTTCCTTGCCGCCGTAGGTGGCCATGCGGCCGAGGATGGCGGTCATGGTGCTGTGCGCGCCGTATTCGAGTTCGTTGTAGGGCGTGTTGTTGCGGATGGCGGTGAAGAGATCGTCGTGCTCCTGCTGGTAGGGGTCTTTGTCGCCGGCGTTTTTGTAGCGCCATTGGTCCGCGCCGCGGATGGTGTAGCCGCTGATATCGACGCTGCCTTTGGTGCCGACGGCCGCCTCGCTCACGCTGTCCCAGCAGCCGGGGATGTGGCGGCACTGGCTGAAGCATTTCGAGCCGTCCTCGTAGGTGAATTCGACCGCGTGGTGGTCGAAAATTTCGCCGTAGTCCGGGCCCTTGCGCACTTCCACGCCGCCCATGCCGTTCGCCTTCACGGGATGGCCTTTCTTGACCCAGTTGATGACGTCGAGGTTGTGGATGTGCTGCTCGCAAATGTGGTCGCCGCAGATCCAGGTGAAGTAGTACCAGTTGCGCATCTGGTATTCCATTTCGGTGAGCTTGCGGCCGTATTGTTTTTCGAGCGATTCGCGGGTTTTCACCCACGGCGTCTGGCCGTTCCAGTAGGCGCGCAGGGAGACGATGTCACCGATCGCGCCGTCGTGCAGGCGCTTGATGGTTTCGATGTAGCCGGCCTGGTGATGGCGCTGGAGGCCGACGCCGATGTGCAGGCCTTTCTTTTTCGCCTCCTCAGCGGCGGCGAGCACTTTGCGGATGCCGGGCGCATCGGTGGCGACGGGCTTTTCGGTGAAGATGTTTTTACCCGCTTTCACCGCGGCCTCGATCTGCATCGGGCGGAAACCGGGAGGTGTGGCGAGGATGACGACATCGGCGAGTTCGATGGCTTTTTCAAAGGCGTCGAAGCCGAGGAACTGGCGCTCTTTCGGAACGTCGATGCGGTCGGCGTGCTTCTGTTTGAGGTTGTTGAGCGTGCCGGTGAGGCGGTCCTCGTGGACATCGGCCATGGCGACGAGTTTGACGGGGCCGATATTGTAGGTGCTGAGCGCCTGATCCGCCGCGCCGCCGCCGCGTCCGCCGCAGCCGACGAGGGCGATTTTGATTTCGTCATTGCCAGCCGCGTGAGCGAAACGCTCGGGGGCGAGTGCGCCGAGGAGCGCGCCGCCGGCCATGGCGGCTGAGCCGGTTTTCAAAAAGCCGCGGCGGCTGAAGGTGTCGGGTGTGATGATGTCGGATGGTTCGGGCATAGTTGTGGGGTTGTGGAGGTGGAGTGCGAAGCTACGGGAGCCGCGCGGGATTTGGCGATGAATCTTTCATCGCGGGTGGGTGGAAAGATTAGGCGGGAATTGGGCGCGCGGTGTTACTCCGCTTTTTTCAGCGCGGGGTTGTCCTTCTCCACGCCGCTGTTCCAATAGGCATTCATTTCCTCGGCGTTCGGCGTTTTCAGCGGGCGCACGATGCGGAAGCCGAGGAACTGCGCGTTCGTGTGATACCAGATGCTCTTCGGGAGTTGCGGATCCTGCATCTTCCAGTCCTTGTTTGAGGCGCGGCGCGCGGCGATGCGGAGAGCGGCCACATCGTCGTCGTCCCACGAGCCTCCGCGCGCGACATGCGGATACGGCTTGGTCGCTTTGTTCCAGGGATTCGCGGCGGACGGGTTCTTGTAAAACTCCGGGTTGTACTGATCGAGCGTCCACTCGCAGACGTTGCCGAGGATGTCGTAGAGCCCCCACGGATTCGGCTTTTTCTTGCCGACTTTCTGGTACTTGAAATCGCTGTTTTTTCCGTACCAGCAGTACTCGCCCATCTGCGCGGGATCATCGCCCCAGAAATACGCCGTCGTCGTCCCGGCGCGGGCGGCGTATTCCCATTCGGCCTCGGTCGGCAGGCGGTAAAAGTGCCCCGTCTTCGCGCTCAGCCACTGGCAGTACTTGTTGGCCGCGTGCTGGGTCATCGAGATGGCGGGATAGCCGTCCTTGCCCATGCCGAAGCTCATCTCCACGTACGGCGACGTGGGATGCGTGATCGCATCGGTCAGCGTGTTGAGCGCCGGGGCCAGCTTCTTCGTCTCTCGCGATTTTTTCTCCTCGTTCGGATACATGAACAGCTCGAACTCGCCCCACGTCACCTCGCACTTTTCCATCCAGAAAGGCGCGATCTCCACCTCGTGCTGCGGGCCTTCGTCGGGCTTGCGGCCCTTCTCACTTTCGGGGCTGCCCATTTTGAATTTGCCGCCGGGAATCGGCACCATGTCAAAGGTCACATCCGTCCCCGGAATCTCGGTGGTGTAAGGCTTCATCTCCTCCGCGGTTTTCTCCTTCGACATCTCGGTGATGCGCGCAAACGCCTTCGCCACGAGCGCGCTTTCGTCGCCGCCTTTCGCCTCTTTTTTCTTCGCGGTGAGCGTCACGCCGTCCGGCCATTTCGCGCCTTCGTTGATCCAGTTTTTCAAAATCTCCGACTCCTCTTTCGTGATGCGTTCGAGTTCGCCGGTGACTTTGTTTTTCGGCGGCATGAGCTTCTTCGCGTCATCGGCGAGCGCGGTCGTCGTGTAGAGTTTGCTCTTCGCCGCATCGCCGGGGACGATCGTGGATTTCGATTCCGTCGCGGTGTCGTGCGAGGTGAGGTTCAGGTCGGTGTCGCCCTTCTCAAATTCAGTGCCTTTCGGGTTGTGGCAGCGCACGCAGTTGAATTCGAGAACGGGTCGCACGTCCTTTTCAAAATCGACCGCGGCGGACGCGGGCAGGGCGGCGGCAAAGGTGAGGGCGAGGAGTGAGACGGAGGTTTTCATGCGGGCGGGGAGGTTTGTCAGAAAGGCAAAATGTGTCAATGGTGCGCGGCCATGTCCGAAGCCATTCATTACACCTGTCAGCGCTGCACGAATTGCTGCCGCTGGCCGGGCTTTGTGAAAGTGGGCGACGCCGAGATCGCCGCCATCGCGCGGCATCTCGGGCTGAGCGAAAACGATTTCATTCAGCGCTACACGCGGCTCCGCCCGCAGCGCGACGGGCTCGCGCTGACCGACAAAGGCGACTCGCACGAGTGCATTTTTCTCGATGGCCGCGACTGCGCGATCCAGCCGGTGAAGCCGGTGCAGTGCTCGGGTTTTCCGAACACCTGGAACTTCCCCGGCTGGCGCGAAGTCTGCGAAGCCGTGCCTGTGCTAGCCGCCGACTGACGCGAGTTCTTCGAGCAGGGCGCGGTTCAGGCGGATGCCGGTGTGGAAGTTTTCGAGCGGGAAGTTTTCATTCGGCGCGTGGGCGCGGCAGTCGGGGAGGGCGAGGCCGAGGAGGAGGCTTTCGACGCCGAGGATTTTTTTGAAAGTGTTGACGATCGGGATGCTGCCGCCTTCGCGGATGAGGGCCACGTCTTTGCCGGGAAACGCGGTGCGCAGCGCACGCTGCGCGGCGAGTCCGCCGGAAGAATTCGGATCGGTGACGTACGGCTCGCCCGCGTGGCCGCCAGTGATTTCGAGCCGCACGCCGGGCGGGGATTTTTCCAAAAGATGCGCCCGCACTTTCGCCATCACGTCGTCGGGCTGCTGGCCGGGCACGAGCCGGAAAGTCAGCTTGGCAAAGGCTTCGCGGGGCAGGACGGTTTTTGTGCCGGTGCCTTGGAAACCGCCGCCGATGCCGTTCACCTCTGCGGTCGGACGCGCCCACGTGCGCTCCAGACTCGTGTAGCCGGCTTCGCCGAAAAGCGCGGGCGCACCGGTGACGGCGAGGATCTCTGCGTCGCCAAAAGGCAGCCGCGCCCACGCGTCGCGCTCCCATTTTTCGAGCGGCGCGACTCCGTCGTAAAATCCGGGCACGGCGACGCGCCCGTCCGCGTCGTGCAGGCTCGCGACGAGCCGCGCGACGGCGGTGGCGGGATTCGCGACCGCGCCGCCGTAAATGCCGGAGTGGAGGTCGGTCGCGGGGCCGGTGACTTTGATCTCCAGCGCGCCGATACCGCGCAGCCCGTACGTGAAAGTGGGCACGCCGCGCGCGACCATGCCGGTGTCGGAGATGGCGATGATGTCGCACCGCAATTCCTCGCGGTGCGTGGTGAGAAATTCCTCGAGATGCGCGCTGCCGATTTCCTCCTCACCCTCGACGAGCACGATGAGATTCACCGGCACGTCGCCCTTTTCGCGCAGCGTGGCGGCGATGCCGAGGATGTGCGCGAGAATCTGGCCTTTGTTGTCCGTCGCACCGCGGGCGAAGACGATGTCGTTTTCAATCCGCGGCTCGAAAGGTGGCGAGTCCCACAACTCCAGCGGATCGACGGGCTGCACGTCGTAATGGCCGTAAATCATCACCGTGCGCCGGCCCGGCTGATGGACATTGCGCGCGACGACGATGGGGTGCCCGGCGGTCGGATGCAGCGTGGCTTTCAAGCCGCTCGCGGTGAGCTGCGCGACGAGCCAGTCGGCGCAGCGGGCGACATCGGCGCGGCGTTCCGGATCGGTGGAGATGCTGGGGAAGCGGAGGAATTCGAGGAGTGTTTCGACTTCGGTGGAGTGCATGGGTGGATGGCTGATGAAGTGGACTTAAATCGCCAGCTCCTTCCGTCGCTGCGATTATGAAGCGGCGGGAGCCGCGCCGTTTCCTCCGGCAACCTCGGTGCTCAGGACAGCCGTGAGCTGGTCGCGCAGGCGGTCGGGCTTGAAGGGTTTTTGCAGGAAGCCGGTGAGACCGAGTCCGGCGAAACGCGCGAGCGCCTGCTGCTCGGCGAAACCGCTCATCAGCAGCACGCGCAGTGTGGGCTGGAGGGCGCGCATGGCGACGAAGGCTTCCGCGCCGTCCATGCGCGGCATGGTGAGATCGAGGAGCACGGCGCAAAGGCGCGGGCCGGCCACGCGGACCTGCTCCACGGCCTCGAAGCCGTCGGTCGCTACGAGGACTTCGTAGCCGAGATTTTCGAGCATGCGCCGCGTGGCGGTGCGGACGGATTCCTCGTCGTCCGCGAGCAGGACGAGCCGGTTGGTGCGGGCATTCGCGGGAAAGGGAAACTCGGTCTGGAGCGACGGTGTGCCGGTGCTCGGGAGGAGCACGCGGAAGGTGCTGCCTGCGCCCGGCTGGCTGGTCACGCGGATCGCGCCGCGATGCCCGCGGACGATGCCGAGTACGGCGGCAAGACCGAGCCCGCGGCCGGTGAATTTCGTGCTGAAAAACGGATCGAAAATCTTGTCCCGCGCATCAGGCGCGATGCCGCTGCCGGTGTCGCTGATTTCGAGAAAAACGTACTCACCCTCGGGCAGCTCGGGGGAGAGGTGCGAGGCGGCGAAATCAGCGCGCGCGGCCTGCGCGGTGCCGGTGGTGATCGTGATGGTGCCGGCATTTTCACCGAGCGCCTCGCCGGCGTTGACGACGAGGTTCATGATCATCTGCTGCATCTGCGTCACGTCGGCGATGGTCGCGGGCAGATGCTCCGCGAGGTGGAGATCGAGCCTGGCCTTGCGGCTGACCGAAGCGCGCAGCAGCCCTTCGTTTTCGCGGATGAGCGCGGAGAGGTCGGTGCGTTTGACGACGAAGCGGCCCTGCCCGGAATACGCGAGCATCTGCTGGCAGAGACCGGCGGCGCGCTCAGCGGCGATTTCGATCTGCTGGAGGCAGGGCTGCACGCGCGAGTCGGGCGGCGAATCCATCTGGGCGAGGCTGGCATTGCCGAGAATCGTCGTCAGCAGGTTGTTGAAATCGTGGGCGACTCCGCCAGCGAGGACGCCGAGACTTTCGAGCTTCTGGCTTTGCTGGATTTTGTGGTCGAGACGGGCGCGCTCGGCTTGGTCGCGGAGGCGCTCGGTGAGATCGCGGCAGATGGCCTGGCGCCCGATGGGCCGCCCGTGCTCGAAGGCTGTCCACGAGCTGACTTCCACGGGGACGCGATGCCCGTCGCGGGCGAGGAGATAGAGCTGGAAAAGCACGCCGTTTTCCGCATGGAGCGTGGGCGCAGGCGCGGTGATGCCGCCGGTGGTTTCGCGTTCGTCGCGGGCGAGAATTTCGGAGACATTGCGGCCCGTGATTTCCGCGGCGGGCCAGCCGAGGAGACGCTCGGCGGCGGGATTGAAAGAGGTGATCGTCCCCGCGAGATCGTGCGTCAGGATGATGTCCGCCGCGTTGTCAAAAATCTCCCGGTAACGCTCCTCCACAGCGCTCTCCCGCTCGATGCGTTCGCGGATTTTTTCTCCCTGCGTGCGGATCTGCCGGCGGAGCACGAGGCCCCACGCCACGACGGCCCCGAGGAGGAGCCCGGCGAAGGCCATGAGACGGTAAAGCCGCGGCGGCATCCACCACGGCTGCGGGCCGATGACATTGAGATCTCGATGAGAGCGGAGGAGGAGGCGAAAGGGCACCGGGCTGCTGTCGTGCAGGCCGCGCACGGAGAGGATGGCGGAAACCTCGACGAGCTCGCCGGGCAGGAGCGCGGGCCATTGGCGTCCGTCGGGTTCGCCGACGAACTCGGCGGTGAAGTCGATGCCGTCGGCGTGCAGGAGGACGGAGCGCTCCGCGCCGAATGGGCTCTTCGCGTTGGCCACGCGCCCGCTCATGCGAACAAGGTGCGCGTCGTTTTTTCCATCGAGAGCCGCGGCGGCGGTCAGCCGTCTGGCGGTCGGCTGCGCGCCGGGGCCGAGGACGCGCGTGTCCTGCAGGCGCAGTCCGGCGCTCATGCCGCCAAGGATCGCGGTGCCCGTGACTTCCACGGAGTCGCCGATGCGGAGGCTGTCCTTGCGGTTGTAATTCGCGACGAACATCGCGCCGGAATCGCTTGCGAGGAAAAAGGCGCCGCCCCAAAAGGCCGTGATTGTCCCGCGCATCCGCACCGGTGTTTTCACCCACTGCGCGCCGGTCTGGAGAAATTCGCCGATGCTCAGCGCCGGTGTCGCTTCGGGGCCGGATGCCGGAGGATTCTGCCCGAGTGCGCCCGCCGCCAGCAT
>JANXSB010000269.1 GCA_025352865.1 Chthoniobacter sp.
GGGTGGAAAGGCGGCGGTGGAAGCAGGTGCCGTGACGCACGGAGCGGTTCGCTGCAGCGCATGGTTAGGCGTTCGTTCGTGCGTAGCTGTCATGCTCTCGGATGCCATAATAGGTCGTCTCGGGAATGGTAAAAGCGCGGACACAAGGAATGACGCAGAGTGCTGTGAGAGTCCAAACGATGTAGTGCCAAGTGCCGTAGGGCTTGGAGGTGATGAAGCTGCCACCGACGGAGGCTGCAACGGTAAGCAGGACAATCCACAATCCTTTGATTATGCGGTTGCGCGTGCGAAGGCGCTCCTCGGACTCTGCAAATGCTCGGAGAACTTGTTGAGCGCTACCCAACTCGCTGCGATGTGAGCGCGTGAGAAAGCGCTCGAAGCGCACGATAACCTCTGGCTCTTGAATGCCAATTCGGTTGAGAAACTCCTCCTGTAGCGCGATGTCAATGTGGCCGGTGGCAAGCGCCTCTTGAAGCGTTCGGATGCGCTTGTCGCGCCACCAGTAGGAGGGGCCGCCGTCGTCGTCCATATACTTGCTCTGGAGCACGCTTTCCCCGTATTGGCGGGCGGGTGGGCTGCTCAGCGGAACAAGCATCAACTGGCAAATGGGAATGAACGGAAACAGGCGGATTGGGGTTGGGCTGTGGTTGGTAAGAATCAGGGGGAAGTTGCCTCTGTAGCCGGGGTTCGCGAAGTCCCCGGTGCAATGGACGCTCAGACCGAGGCGCCCGAAGCTGCTGCGGCCTTCGATCTTCGCGGCGCAGTTGGTGGGCACCGTAAATGTCTCGTAAGTGCAGGCGATGAGCATCTTGCCGGGCTTGAGCGTAATGAACTCTTCTGGGCGGAGCGGGATGCGTTTGTAGTAGCGGCGAGGCTCTAACTCCATCAAAGCGCGTTTGCGCAGGTCGATGGTTGCGCCGCGCTGCGGCTCCCAGAAAACATTGGAAAGGCGGAGGTCAATACTGCACGGCTGAACCTGCTCATCGGCTGAGAACGGATGCTTCGGATCGTGGCACTCGATGTTGAGTTCCGCGAGGCGCTGGCGAATGTCGGTGTCACTGAGATACATTTGTGCCAGGGAACCATGCTCGAATATCCTTCATGGAAAATGTGCGTTCGACGCCCCGGTCGGCATCGTCGGCGTCCATGAGCCATTGATGCTCCGGGTGCCAGTCGGTGCCACCGAACCAGATGCGCTTCGGGTGAATCCGGCGCAGGGCAGTCTCGCCGCGATAGTTGGTGTAAAGAATGGTAACGAGTTCAGGTGTTGCGGGCATAGTGGTTGGATTTTCAGGCATGGAAGTAGAAGACGGGTGGCAGAACGCCTAACGACCCCAAGCTCAGCGACGGCGGAGCGCGGCGCGGTAGCTGCGAGGTGGAGCGAAGGAGAGACATACGAGCTAGGAAAGAGGAACGCACGGACGAGACGGGCACAAGCTAGAAATAGCAGCTACCGTGACGCGCGGAGCAGTTCGCTGCAGCGCATGGTTAGGCGTTGCGGTCGAGTTCATTTGATGCGCTCGAATGTCTTGGTGCATTTCGGTGGGTCAAGCGTGACTTGGAGCTTTGCTTCGCCGTGGTAGCCGCCGTCATGAGCCTTGCCGGCGTGCGGGCCGGAAATGGTGACACGGAGAGTGCGGTCCTTGAGCCATTCGGTTGGGAGTATCCACGGGTTGTCGTAGCCGTCCGCGAGCGATGGAACAGGCACGGCTACGAAAGTGTCGCCGCGGCGAGCAAAGATGTAGGTGAGAAGGAACTTCGGGTGGCCAGCAGCGACAGCCAAAACCAAACCGTCGGAACTCCAGCGGGCGTGCTGTGGCTCGTAGGTGAGAACGTCGCGGAGGTCTGGGCAGTCGCGCGAAGAGAAGAGTGTCTTGCCGTGGAGGTCTTGAATCGCGAACGCGTCGGGCAAACTTGGGTTGTCGCCGCTGAACGTGAGCAGATGGCGGTTGTCGGGTGAGGCTAACCAGCGTCGGTCGGCGAGATACTCGTCGGCGCTGACAGAAAGGACGCCGAATGTCAGGATGAGCAAGGCGGACAAGACGGCTTTCATGGCTTCGTTCTCAGGATGACGCGAGCGACGCCTAACGACCCCAAGCTCAGCGACGGGCGCGGCTGGCGCGATGGCTGCGTGGTGAGGCGAAGTGAAGGCATACGGGCTAGAAAAAAATATGAGACGGACGAGAGAGGATCGAGCATAAAATAGCAGCCAGCGTGACAGCCGCGCCCGTTCGCTGCAGCGCCTGGTTAGGCGTTTGACGTTCAGATGAGGACAGGCCCGGAGCACGCAAACCGAAGCGCCTGCGCCGTGCGTGCGCAACGCCGAAGGCTTCCGGCGCGGACGAAGCCGCTAACTCGCCAACCTTCGCGACTCGTCCGACACGCCGCGAGGAACCTAATTCAATGGCTAACACCCGTTCCCGCATGAAAGGATCGTTCGCCAGAGCCGCGAGGGAAGCGCGGCCGCCGAAGCGAGCACACACCAAACCCTCGCCCACCTCCCGACACGCCGCCGAGCGGGAAATGCGTCCGGCGACAGTGATAGCTGACAAACTGGCTAATCGCGTCCGAAACGGAAGATGAAGCTGGCTCGCATTCATAAGTGACGGGTGATGACGCCTAACGACCCCAAGCTCAGCGACGGGCGCGGCTGGCGCGACCGCTGCGTGGTGGGGGAAAGGCGGCGGCAGGAAGCAGCGGGCGTGACAGCCGCGCC
>JANXSB010000327.1 GCA_025352865.1 Chthoniobacter sp.
GGTAAAGTCGCCAAAGGTAGCGGAGTAACCGACAGTTT
The DNA here is from genome assembly GCA_025352865.1 of Chthoniobacter sp. Taxonomy (GTDB): domain Bacteria; phylum Verrucomicrobiota; class Verrucomicrobiia; order Chthoniobacterales; family Chthoniobacteraceae; genus Chthoniobacter. The sequence goes on from JANXSB010000327.1 coordinate 39, forward strand.
GGCCTGAGGCATTGATGGCTTTGGCATAACTATAACTCCCGCTAAGGGTGCCAAGGTCCGCGAGACCGGTCGCAGTCGTCCGGAAGGCATGCTCACTAAGATCGCCAGCGGTATAAGATGTGCCGACTGTCTGACCCGAGTCGTTGATGCCGTAGGCAAAGCTGTACGTGCCGCCGAGGGTGCCCAGGCTGGGGGGGGTAATCATGCCATTGGCCGCAGTCCGAAAAGCGCGATCCGCCGCGTCGTTGGCAAGGTAAGCTTCGCCAACAGCCTGGCCCGATGCATTGATGCCGTAGGCGACGCTATATGAACCGCCGAGCGTTCCCAAATCTTGAATGGCATAAGTCGCGGCATGCACCGGGGCGGCAGCACAAGCGGCGACCGCCGCGAACGCACAGCGTGCGGCGCACTTATTGTTCAGGACTAGCACGAATATCTTCAAAATGATTTAGCTGCCTGGCGCCGTGATCGGATAAAACGGCGTCATACCCAGCGCCGTTGCGCTTTCGCGAATGATCGCCACGGCGCGCAACGCGGAGACGCGTCCGCGCCGCCACAGCAAATAGCACGTCGCCACAAGCAACGTCGCCAACAACCACAAAGTCGCCGCGAATAGCAGGTTCCCGTAGAGACCCACGATGATGCCGGTCACGACAGCCATGCCGCCGAGAGCCAGCATCACGTCGAGCGAAGTACCGCGCCGGAGTTGCAGCTCGATCGCGATTTGCGCCGAATTGCCTCCGTAAAATTCCTGCACCGTCCGCACCCGGAGTTGCACGCCGTAGCGGCAGGCTACCTTCACGTCCCAAGGCGACCAGCCGGTATCGAGGCGCGGGTGGTGGCCGCGGCGGCGAAGCTCGTCGGCCACGCGCTGGAGCAGGACGGCGCGATTGATTCCCTCTAGCGTGATGAAACGCGCGACCGGACCTTCCCACGGCGGCGTCTTTCCATTGGCCGGCGGTTCGGCGGCAGGCGTGCCAAAGCGCGTGCGATAGCGCTGGCCGGACCGCACCAGCGGCTGCAACCAGCACAGCAGCGCGATGACGCAACGCGCGGCAAATCCGTCGTGCCCTTTCGCGGGACGCGCCTGCGCCGCCTGCAAAACGGTGACGATGAAAGTGAGCGCGAGCATCGCCGCGGTTTCGTTGAGCGTGTGCCATCCGCCGATCGTGCCGGCGGCGAAGACGACGGCCAGCACCTGCCATTCGAGCGTCGAAGGCAGCATCGCCCAGTGCGCCGGTGCCGGGCGGTAGAGCGCTTGGAAAAGCCCCTGCCCGAAAACACCGCCATGCACCCGCGCGGGCCCGACTCGCAGGCCCGTGAGGCCCGCGCCGTACATCACGCCGCGCCAGACCGCGCCGCCCAAAATGTTGAAACGCTCAGGATGCCGCGTGGCCAGCAGCGCCTCCGCCTCGCCATAGCCGGCTTGCTGCCGCAGGTAGGCTCGCGGCCCCTGCCGCCGGTGGTGCCAGACAAATGCGCCGGGCGCAAACGTGAGGTGGTAGCCCGCTTCGCGCAGACGCCAGCACACGTCCACATCGTCACCGGCTTTCCGAAAAAGCGGATCGAACGCGCCAATCGCGAGCAGTGCGTCGCGGCGAAACGCCATGTTGCAGCCGGGGATATGCTCGGCATCCTCGTCGCTTTCGAGCACATGAATCGGCTGCCCCGGCGCGCACGCCACGCAGCCGGCGAGCCAGCCATCCTCGGGCGTCAGGTTCGGTCCGCCGACCGCCGTCGCGCCGCTGGTTTCGAGCTGATGGACGAGCAGCGTGAGCCAATCTGGGTGGGCAAAACAATCCGCGTCCGTGTAGGCAACGATTTCGCCCGTGGCTGCGCCGAGGCCGGTGTTGCGGGCGACACTGAGGCCCTGATTTTCCTGGCGAATCATGCGCACGGCGGCAAAGCGCGCGGCGATCTCCGGCGTGTCGTCCGTCGAGCCGTCATCGACGAGAATGATTTCAAAATCGGGATAAGCCAGTTCGCCGAGCGAACGCAGACATTGCGCAAGCGTGCGTCCGCCGTTGTAGGAGCAAACGACCACCGAAACGCGCGGCGTGCGTTTCAACAGCATCACCGGCGGCTGGCCGAAAATTTCCGCCACCGCGCGGAAGGATGCCTTGGGAGTGCGGTCGCAGCGCGTGATGCCAAAAGCCCAGTCGTTGATTTGATAACCGCGCGTAAACCAGTCGTCGGTCCACGAAAAAACAAACGTGCCGGCGAGCCCGGCAAGCGCTGCCTCCGCGGCGTGACCGCTCAGAAATTCCGCCTGTGCCTCTTCGCCATGCCGCAGCGTGTCCATGCCGATTTCACCCAGCACCAGCGGCCGGTCCGACGCGATATTTGCCAGGCGAAGCAAATACTTACGGAACGTCGCGCGATGGTGGAGATAGACATTGAAGGTCGTGAAATCGAGGAACGGCAATTCGAGGTATTCGGTCGGCGGGTAATTGGCATAGGTGACCAGCGCTTCCGGGTCGGCCTGCCGGGCGACGTCGGCGAGTTCGGCGAGAAATTTTTCGATGCGCCGCGCGCCGTACCAGCGCACGATGTCGGCGGAAATTTCGTTGCCGATGCAGCCGGCCAGCAGGCAACCGCGGTCGCGCGTGGCCTTGACCGATTGAGCGAGCCGCTGGCGTGCATCGCGCGCCGTGGAGGCGCTTTCGAGAAAATCGAGATGCCTGAGGCAGGCCGTCTCGACGAGCACGAGCTGGCCGTGCTCTTCGGCGAGATCGAGCAGCCACGCGGGCGGCGGATGGTAGATGCGCACGGCATTGATCGCCCCCGCGCGCATCTGCGCGAAGTCCCGCGCGACGACCGCCGGCTCCGGCCACGGTTCGCCGGCATCGTTCGGCGCAAACGTGCCATAGGTGACCCCGCAGATGCGCAGCCGCTCGCCACCTTGCCGGAAAAGTTTGCCGTCCAAACGGACACGACCGCGGCTGCCGGGAGGAGTGTCAGTTTCATCGAGCAACGCTGGCATCTCCGCGGGCCGCAGCGCGAGCGCGGGCGGGCCGTGGAGTGATTGAATGCGTTCGGTCGAAAAGGGAGTCACTGAGTTATGGAGGGAGTGGCGGAGGGGCCGCCGGGCAACGATGAAATTCCGCAATCAGAAGGAAGTTGCCCAAATTCAAATGATCGAAAGGTTTCATTGATGCGGCCTTTAGTTCTGGCGGCTTAATGGCCGTAATTTGTCCGCGAACTCTTCCGAATGGAACCGGAGAATTGTAAGGCAATGGTAAAAGTCGGCGGCAAAGCCATGCACGTTCTTGCCACCCACGGAACCTTTGCTACGCTCTGCGCCGGACCTGTTGCGCTGTCGATCTAACTGCCACCCAACTTACTTTCCCATGCCGCACTGTTTTGCTTTTCGTCGTCCGTCACTGCGGAACCTCCACAGCGGCAGGCGTGGTTTTACCCTCGTGGAACTGCTCGTGGTCATCGTGGTCATTGCCATCCTCGCAGCAGTGATTATCCCCGTGGCTGGCATCGTGCGGCGCAGGGGCGATCAAACCACCTCGATGAATAACCTGCGCCAATGGGGTGCCGCGCTCGCCGCATCGCTGAGCGATAACAACAACGTCATGCCGTGGCCGGGGCAGCCGATAGCCCGCACCGACACCGCCGCATGGTACAACCGCCTGCCCGGATACCTTGGCGCAAAGCCGTTTTCCGCCCTGACGGCCGGGGAGTTTCCGCGGGCGGGCGAAAAATCCATCTGGATCAACCCTGCGGTGCCCGCTTCGGTGAATGCCGAATACACTCCCTACCTTTTCTGCTACGCGATGAACGCCTTTCTCAGCACACCCACCGAGCGCACTTTGAGCATGAGCCGGGTGGAGCGGCCCTCCGCCACCGTTTTCATGTGCGACAAAAACGATGACATCGCCGACTGCCACCCGAGTTATATCAAGGCCTATCACGGGACGGGCGACATCAATTCGGATCCCGATAACTCGGCGCATTTTCTTTTTTGTGACGGCCATGTCGCGCTGGTGGCGCGCCGGGATTTCGATCCTGAGTATGGCTCGCAGTCGATGCAGGACTTTCCGCCCGACACGAGTTTTACTTTCGCTCCGTACACCGGAGCGGAGATAGTGGATGAATAAATTGCGGAGCCGCAGCGATCGTCCGCAGGCGAACCAAGTGAGGTGGTGGGCGCTTCGGATGGTCGCGCGGACTCCACCCACCGCCGCGCTGCGCTGGCCCGGACGGCGCGGAGTGCCGTCGTTACCAGTTTGAGACTGCGTTGATGACGGTTGATTGAACTGCCGCAAGCGGCAGCGCGGCGAGATCACTGTCGTGCGCCAGCAGGATGGAAACATACGGGTTCGCGGGTGCCCACACGGCGGGATCGGTCGGACCGAAGAGCAGCAGGCACGGTGCTCCCGCGGCCGCGGCGAGGTGGGAGATGCCGGTGTCGTGTCCGAGGAAAAGGCGGCAGCGCGCGAGGAGCGCGGCGAGGTGCGGCAGCGGAAGATCGCGCGCCAGCAGCACGGGCGCACCGCGCCAGGCGGCGGTGAGGGCGTCGAGTTGCGTGTGGTCGGCTTCGCCGCCGATGAGCAGCAGGCGGGGTTGCGGGTGGCGCGCGAGGAGCGAGGTGCCGAGCGCGATCCAATTTTCGAGCGGCCAGTTTTTCCGCGGGCTGCCGCTGCCGGGATGCAAGGCGATGAGCGGCGCGTCATTTTCACCAAGAAGCTCATCGGCAAACGCGTGATCTTCCGCAATCGGATGCACGGTCGCGGCGTGGTCTTCGAGGTAGAGCGCGAGGCTTTGCAGCGGACGCGCGAGCTGGCGGGCGGCGTGCTCGGAGTCGTCTATTTTCGCGTAGGCGGGGAGCAGGTTTTTCACGCCGGCACGACGAAGGTTCGCCTCAAAAAAACCGTCGGGATCGAAGAGGTAGCTGACGACCTGCTGAAAGCTGGCGAAATACTCCACGAGGTCCGGCGCGAGCACGGAGCGCGGGACGAAGAAGCCGGCCATCGGCCCATACTCGATGGAGCGCACGGCGTCGGCGTAGGCGCGGCCTTCGGCGAGGGCGATGATGTGGCGGTAGCCGAGGATCTCAAGATGCGCGTCGGGAAAATTTTCGCGCAGCAGTTTGATCGCCGGGAGCGTGAGGATGAAATCGCCAATCGCTCCGCCGCGGATGACGAGAATGCGCGGCTTCACGGGCACTGGGTCAGCAGATGAACGCGGACGCGCTTCCGCCGGGAAGCCGCCTATTGGCTGCCTTGCATCATCCCGCCCATCGGCCCCTGTCCCTCCCATTTCTCCGGGCGATTCCACGGAATGGTGCTGACGCGATTGGGATCCTTCGGCTTGTCCTCAGCGCACGAGGGCAGCAGGACGAGCGTGACCGCGAGCAGCAGCAGCGTGAGAGGCCGGAGCATCGTTTTCCGAAAGCACCGCGGCTCAGCGCGTCGGCAGCATGGGCTGGCCTCCGGCGGCCGGCTGGCTAGCGGCCGCAGCGGTGGCGTTGCGCGCCCCCTCGAAGACCACGGTGTCGCCGGGCTGCACCGTCACGCCTTTGCGCACGCTGCCGGGCAGGATGTCGGCGATGGAGGTATTGGCTTCGACGGACGAGACGCGCGCTTTGGCGATGGGTTCGCCACCGCGAAGCACGAGCAGCGTCGCGCCCATCACCGAGTTCTGCTTATCACCAACGCTGATCACCACGAAATTCCATCCACCATTGACCGCGAGGATGCGGCCCGTCAGCCCCCGCTGTGCGATGCCCGCCTCGCGGGTCTTTTTATAGAGCACCAAAGACGCCATCTGATCTTCGATCTCTTTTTTCTTCGCGGTCAGCGAATCAACAAGCGCCTTCGACTCGGCGGCCTCGCTTTGGGCTTTCGCCACTTCCCCTTTGAGCAGTTCCATCGCCGCATTTGGAACGCCTTCGCCCGGCTTTTCGCCCTTCGCAATTTTGTAGTCCTCGAATTCTTTCGCCTTAGCCGCCAGTTCCGTGGTCTTCGCCTCCATCGCCGTCGTCGCCTCCGCGATCTTCTTGTTCAAATCATCCATCTGCCCCTTCTGCGTCGCGATCTCCTTTTCCTGCTCCGCGACCTTCGTATTCGCGGCGGTCAGGTCATCCTGCGATTTTTTCAACTCGGTCTTCGTCAGGCTCAGCGTGCCCTTGGTCGTGGTGAGGTCGTTCTTCGTATCCTTCAGCGTCGTCTGCAGTTTGTCGGCGTTGGATTTCGCGAGGAAGCCCAGCGCGGCGGTGGCGAGCATGACGGCGAGGGCGATGCCCAGGAAGATTTTTGCCATAAAGGGATTGCGGTGTGTGGGGTCTAAGTTGGTGCGGGGGAAATCGCGGTGCAAGGATAGCACTGCGAAATCAACGGCGCTCCTTAAAGCCGCGATTTTTTTCCAATGCAAGCGGTTTCCCGCGATATTTCGCGAGAATTTCATTTGTGTTGCGCGCCGCGCTTCCCATAGTGCCCGTCCCGTCAGGGACTACGGATCGCAGGCAGACCAACCCCGCCAGGGCCGGAAGGCAGCAACGGTCGTCCGACTTGCGTTGTCGTAGCTCTCTGGCGGCTTTTTTTGCCCGGACGCGGCGGGGTTTTTCGGAAAAAAGCGGCGCGCTTTTTTGTGCTTGGAGTCGCGGGGAAAATCCCGCTCATTGCGCGCCATGTTTCGCACCGGAGCGCAGTTCATGTTCCTCGTGCTCCTCGCCGGCCTGGCCCTCATGCACGGCTCGCGGCAGGAGCCGCTCGCGGCGTGGGACAATGCCTTCGCCGACTTCCTCGCCATGCACAGCCGCCGCAGCGCGCCGCCCGCGCCGGTCACACTCGTGGCCATCGACGACAGCAGCCTGGGCCTGCTGCCGTGGCCGTGGGCTCCGAGAAATTTCGCGGTCTTTTTCCAAAACACCCTGCCATTCAAACCCGAGGTTTTGGCGATCGACGAAGTGCTCGACTGGAGCCGCTTTGGCCTACCCGAGGAGCAGCAGCGCCAACTGCCGAGCGATGAAAAAATGCTGCGCGACCAGATCCTCAGCGCGCCGAAAGTGCTGCTCGGTTCCGAGCTGGGCTTTCCCGAGGACCCGAGCGTCATCCCGCCGCTCCAGGAGGTGCCGGCGCTGCGCAATGTGAAAGGCGCGACGGCGGCCATTCCCGAGTTCACGCTCATCGAGCGGCAGCCCACGGAAAATTTCCGCCTCTCCTCGACCATCGGCTTCATCAATCTGCCGGTCGTCTATGAGCGTTACAATTCCGTGCCACTCGTCCTGCGCTACCGCGGCCAGGTCGTGCCCGCCTTTGCGCTCCAGGCCGTGATGCTGTGGATGAAGCTCACGCCGGACGACGTGACGGTCGAGCCCGGCCTGCAGATCCTGCTCGGAAAAAACCTGCGCATTCCCATCGACTTCGCGGGCCGCATGCGCGTGGACTTTGGCTCGCCGCGC
>JANXSB010000337.1 GCA_025352865.1 Chthoniobacter sp.
TGCGAATACTTCAGCACGAAACCTTCCTCAAACCGCCGGTGGACATTGATATAGACGTGCTGGTCGATGGCCGCCGCGACGAGAAAACCGCCGTGCTCCTGATAGTAGGACGGCAGGTCGGTGCCGCCGCCGCCGAGGGAAATGCGAAGGGGTGAGCGGGCGATAATCATAAGGGAATTTTGCGCGCAACAGCGACGACCTGCCAGCCGAACGCGGAATCGAGGCGATTGAAGCGGAACAGAAAACGGAAGACACCCATCGCAAAATCCGCGAGTCGCGCCGCCGCGCCGCGGCCTCCGACGCCCACATCGGCGGCGAGTTTTTTGCCGCGGGCAATGACCGTCAGACGGTAGAGATTGAAAAACGGAAACCCGGCCATGCAGACGCGATCCACGGCAAAGCCCGACTGCTCCAGCACGCGCCGGATCGACGCGCGCGTGAAGTGCTGGCGGTGCCCAATAACGCGGTCGAACTCGGACATCGGCCCGCCCGGCACGGTGACGATCAGCTTCGCTCCATCTGCGAGGTAGGGCTGTGCCTGACGGAGAAAGGCGACGGGATCATCGACATGCTCCAGCACCTCGGAACACACCGCATGCGAAGCCCAGCCGCGGAACGGCTCCAAAGCCGCGGGCGGCTGGAAAAGATCCGCCACGAGAAATGTCGCCGACGGAATTTTGCGTTGTGAGATCGCAACTCCGCTCTCACTCAACTCCGCGCCGAGGAACTGCGCATCCGGCAGCATGGGCTCGAGTGTCCGCACGAGGTCGCCCTGACCGCTGCCAATGTCGAAAATCTTCACGCCGCTTTCCACGTTCTCGCAAAGCAGATGCGCGATGATTTCGTGGCGCATCCGCTGCGCGGGATTCTGGCTCGCGGCAGCGGCGAACTGATCCCAATGCGTGTCCCAGTCGTCGTGTGTGGCAGCGGTGGCGTCAGACATTTTGACGATGCGCGGCGGCAAAAAGGTTGAGACCGAATTTGTGATAGCTCAGTGCGATGCGACTCGGCTTGAAGCCGGCCCGGATGAGCAGCGGCCAGAGGTCGCGTTTGTCGTAATACATTTTGTGATCGTCCATCTCGACCTTCGGACTGAGACCGAGCCGGAATGCCGAGAACTCCAGGAAAAATTTCCCGCGCCACGTCGGGACATTGATGAGCAGAAGCCCGCCGGGCTTGAGCAGACGCCGCGCGGACTCCAGCACGGTGAGCGGAGCGGACAGATGCTCAAGCACGGAAATGAGCATGACCACGTCGAACGAAGCGTCCGCGAGCTTCGGCAGAGTTTCCTCGATCGGTCCCTCGAAAAATTCGAGCGGTGCGATGTCGCGCACGGCTGGGTCGATTTGAAAATCGACGCCGACTCCGCGGCGCAGCCGGTCGCGCAAAGCTACGAGCAGGCTGGCGCGATAGCCGCAGCCGAGTTCGAGAACGTCGAGTTTGGCACCGCCGGAAAAATGCCGCCGAATCGCGCGCTGAGAAAGCCACACCCCAAAGCGATCCACCCACGAGACTCCGTGCTGACCGTAGGCTTCATCGGCGCGTGTGCTCATGCGGGGCGCTCCGGTGCGATGCGCTGCGTCATCTCGATGAGCAGTGTGAAACAGAACGTCTGAAAGCCGAGAATGATCAGCAGCAGACCGAGAATCGCCGGATGCCAGATGGTCGCGAGCTTTAAGCCGCCAGCGACGTAGTTGCTCAGCAGCACACCGCCGAGCGCAAGCCCGAGCACGGTGCAGACCCCGGCGAGTAACATTCCACGATCATAGGTCACGACCGCCCGGATACGCCGCGTCACACCGGGCCGCAACCGATGCAGCATGCGCGCAAGCATGCCGATCTGGATGCAACTGTAACCCAGCGTGGCGCAGGTCAGGCCGAGTAACATCCAGTACAGATTAAAGACCATTGGCCCAATGCGCACCGGCCCGCTGGCCAGCATGAGGGTAAGCGCCAGACCTACGAACAGTAACAAAAAGCCGGGCTTAAGCAGAAAGGTGTCGGGCGAATAGACAAGCATCACCTTGAGATTGATCCAGCCCGCGATCCAAGGGGAAAGCCAACCGGCCCGGCGGTGGTGGCTCACACGGCCTTCGCGATCTTTGTAAAAGTTCACCGGCACTTCGGCAATGCTTAGGCCGAGTCGCGCGGCCTTGAGCACCATCTCGCTGGCGTACTCCCATGATTGTGACTGTAGGTCGATACGCTGAAGCGCCTCGCGTGTCAGTCCGCGCATTCCGCAGTGAATGTCGGAGAATCGGCTGCCATAGATCGTGTTCAAAATCCAAGTGGTCACCGGCGTGCCGAAAAACTGATGGAGCCGCGGCATCGCGCCCGATTCGATGGAACCGCGAAACCTGCTGCCCATGACAAAGTCGGCTCCGTTTTTGAATGCTTCCACGAACGGCAATAGCTCGCGGAAATCATAAGTAAGATCGGCATCACCCATCACAATCCAGCGCCCGCGAATAAAGGGAATGGCGTCGATGTAAGCCCGGCCCAGCCCGCGTTTCGGCACCTGTAAAACCTCCGCACCGTGCGCCACCGCGATCTCGGGTGTCCGGTCGCTCGAACTGTCCACGATAAGTATCTGGCCGCTGCCGCCGGCCTTCGCGAGTCCCTCACGGCACCAATCGACAAACTCGGCGATGGTTAGTTCCTCATTCATCGCCGGGATGACGATGGAAAGCTCGACCGGCGCGACAACAGCGCCCGCGGGCAGCAAATGTCTGGGCGCATCGGCAGTGGTCATCGTAGGTGCTAGAACGGAAACAACGGTGGATGAGACTTAGCTGCCTGTTATCTCGATGCGCATGGCTGCGATGGAATCGCGCAACGCGGCGGAAGCGCTGCGCACTGCCCGCCAGCCGAGAGCTTTGATCTTTCCGACATCGAAACGAACGATCGGGACATCGCCTTTCCAGCCGCGATCACCACCCGTGAAATCATAACGAACGCTGCCCGCCGGGAGTCCGCTGACATCCACTGCAAGGTCCGCAATTTCACGCACGGTGATGTAATCATCGGTTGCGACGTTAAAGACATCGAATTTCGCATTCGATTTTTCCGCCGCCGTCCAGATCGCCGCGAGCACGTCTTCGACATGAATGTAGGACTTGCTCTGCGAGCCATCGCCGAGGATGCGCAGGCACGTAGGATCAGCCTGAAGCCGCCGCACAAAATCATAACCGACTCCGTGCGTTTGCCGAGGGCCGACGACATTTGCAAAACGGAACGCGCGGCCTTCCATGCCGAACATGTGGCAGTAGGCCGAGATCAGTGCCTCGCACGCCAGTTTGCTCGCGCCATAGGTCGAGATGGGGAAGCACGGCCCATAACTCTCGGTGAAGGCGACCGGCGCATTTTCGCCATACACGCCGCTGCCCGACGTATAAAGAATCCGCCGCACGTTATTCACCCGCATCGCTTCCACGACATTCTGTGCGAGATAGGTGCCCTCCCAAAAGTCGATGTCCGGCTGAGTCACCGCCTTGGCGATGTCTGGGTTGGCCGCGAGATGAAAGACCGTGTCGCAGCCACGCATCGCGGCGGTTACTGCCTTCACGTCTTTCAAATCCTGGCGAACGATTTCCAAGCGCGGATCGTCGAGCACGCCCACGAGGTAGGACTCCTGCCCGGAGCTGAAATTATCGAAGATGACGAGGCGGCGCAGCGTGGGCTGGCCGAGCAGACGGCGCGTGAGATGGCTGCCGATAAAGCCCGCGCCACCGGAGATGAAAGCATTCTCAAATTTGTCGCAGTCCATGGTGGAGAATCCTTGTCGCAAGCGGCGGGCCACACCCCGGCGGAATCGCAACAACGAGAGAGAATCTTTGCTGAAAACAGCGGCCTTGTGATTATTCCCGCGCCGCGAGCACCCATTGGTTTTCCATCAGCCACTCCACGGTGCGCACCACACTTTGCTGGATGCTCAGCATGGGCTGCCAACCGGTCGCGCGGATTTTGGCGGTATCGAGGAAGATGAACGGACTGTCGCCCACCCAGCCGCGCTTGCCGCCGCTGAAACGCAGTTCCGGCTTCAGCCCCAGCCGCTCGCAAATCCACACAATCGAGTTCTTTACCTGGCAGTAGTCAAAGGTGCCGAGGTTGTAGATTTGCGTGCGATGTTTCGCCTCCCCCGCGGTACCGGCGCGCACGACGTGGAGCACGGCCTCGAGGTAGTCGCCGATGTAGAGGTAGGACTTGCGCTGCGATCCATCACCGAGCACGTCGAGGTAGTCCGGGTGGGCGAGGAGTTGCTTGTAGAAATCGAAGACGTGTCCGTGGGCGTAGCGCTCGCCGAGGATCGAAACGAAGCGGAAGATGCTGGCCTCGAATCCAAAGCCCTCGCAGTAAGCCGAGATCAGACCTTCGCCCGCGAGCTTCGAGGCACCGTGGAGCGAAGTCTGCACGGGAAAGGGTGCATTCTCGGGCGTCGGGATAATATCGGTCTCGCCATACACCGAGCCGGTGGAGGCAAAGGCGATGCGCTGAATGCCGTTCGCGCGCATCGCTTCGAGGACATTGAGGGTCGCGATGGTATTCTGCCGCAAGTCGCGGTCGGGATGGGTGAGGCCGAAACGGACATCGGCGTGGGCGGCAAAGTGGAAGACAAAGTCGCAATCGGCCATTGCCTGAGTCAGTGCGGTGGGGTCGAGATTGTCGCCGCACACGAGTTGAAAGGCGGGATGCCTTTTCGCCTGCGCAAGAAAGCGCTCCTGGCCGGTGGAGAAATTGTCCCACGCCACGACCTCGCAGCCGTCCGCGAGTAGCCGATCGACAAGGCTGCTGCCAATGAAGCCGGCTCCGCCGGTGACGAAGGCGCGCATCATGATGGCTCCGGCAGTAATGCACCCATCACAGATTTCACCCAACGGATGCCGGATGCGCGGTCGTGACGGATGTCATTGGAATTTTTCATGGGTCGGTGGTCGGAACACCATGCCGCTACCTAGCCGGAATTGTACCAGTGCCCTACCGGACAACGGCACTGCCACTGACGGAAACAGGACGTCCATTGAGCTGGCTGGCGATTTCGAGATTGCGGATGAGGACGCCGTCCACGTTGACGTATTCGACAAAGCCGAACCGTCCGGCGAGGTGCAGGCCGTGGCGCGGAAACCACTCGCGGATGATGCGTGTGTTTTCAGCGTAGTAACGGTCATAGACGACGTAGGAGTAAGTCTTCCGCTGGACGTTGCGGTAAATGATGTCATCGCGACGGGCGACAATGCCCCGGCTCAGCAAGCCGTCGATAACGTGTTCGAGAATGGCTGCGTCGGTCATGGCCCAGGTCGCGGAGTCTCTCGTGCAGGTGATCTCCGCCTGAATGCTATAAGTCCCGGCGGGCGCATTCTCCGGCGAGAAGGTCGCGGGGAAGCTCACGCGGTTCACGAGAAACTCGGGCTCGGGAAAATAGATGGCGGTGTATTGGTCAGCATCCGTCCCGCGAATGCCGAGCGAGACGATGAACATCGGATTTACGATCAGACCGTCGATTGCGGCGCGGACTTCGGTAGGTATGTCCAGATTTGTGATTGTCGCGAGATACTGAATGGGCAGGGTGGAGGTTAACTGCCGGTATTCACGCGTCTGCGTGCCATCGCTCACCAGCCAGGAGTCCTCGCGGCGTTCAAGCGACTGGACGTGGAAGCCGTAGGTGACAGCCGCGCGTTTCGCCCAAGCCTCGGAAATAGCCTGATAGCCGCCGTGCCGCGGGTAGTGGTAGTAGAGCTGATGGAGATAACCCTCGGTCTCATAGCCAATGGCGGACTTTAGGATGTCCTCCGGGTTGGGATTAGGTATCCGATCCGCCCAGAGCATCGAGAGTTCCTCGACCGGAATGTTCCAGACCTTCTCGTTGTAGGGAAACAGGTAGCGCTCACAAATGCCATCACCAAAGGTCACGAGCAGCCATTCGCGGAGATTGGCCGGCTGCGGAAACTGTGCCTTGTAGGGATTGAAGACGTAACCTTTGAGACAGGCGAGGTTGTCCTCCAGCGGCAAAGCTGCGAGCGCATTCTCGAAAGGATATTTGACCAGCCTGTTGCGAAAGGAGACGACGTTTTTCCGGCGGCATTCGTGGACGTTGCCCTCCAGTGAATCGATCATGAACTGCAACACCGGCTTGTTCTTGGAGAACATGATGTGCGGACCGAAGTCGAAGGTGAATCCCTCCTCGAAAAACGAGGACGCATGACCTCCGGGATGGTCACCAGCTTCGAGCACTTCGCTCGACCCTTCGAGAAAGAGAGCCATGGAAAGTCCGGCGGGACCTGCGCCGAGAATGCCGTAGTCGGTCATGCGGTCTTCCTTGTCTGTTTCCCCGTCCACACCCGCCAGATACGCCAGAGGGTCCATTTGCAAGTATCAACAGGGTTCATCGTGGAGGTGCCGGTGCGGTCGAAATACTTGATGAAATGCGCGGTCACTTTGTAACCCAGCTTGATCGGCAGGAGCAGTAGCTCGACCGGGAGTGCCGCGCCTTTGGCCTCGAAGTCGAGTTCGTCGATCATGCTCTTACGGTAGGCGCGCATACCGCTGTGCAAATCGGTGAGCCGCCGCCGGAAAAGAACACTGGCGATGATGGCGAAGAACCGGTTGCCGACATAGTTGATCCACGGCATTGCTTCTGGTCGGGATTGCAAGCGCGAGGCGTCCACCAAGTCCCAGCCGTCATCCAGCACCATCTTCGCCAGCACGGGAATCTGACTGGCCGGATAGGTGTTGTCGCAGTCGAGGGTAATAACGACATCGCCCTTGCCGGAGCGCAGCGCGACTTCCATCGCCTTGCCATAGCCCTTCGGCGGGAACTGCCGGACGACACGGGCACCCGCCTGTTCAGCGATCTCCGCCGTGCGATCCTTGCTGGAATCCACGACGACGATCTCCGCATCCGGCGCATGGGTGCGGATGTCCGCGATGACCTGGCCCACGGCCTTCTCCTCGTTCATGCTAATCATTACGACGCTGATCATTTGGCAAGTAAGTCAGGCTGTTTGACGTGTGCAGTAGGCCAGTCCGTGTTGTGCGTCTTCCCAGACAGTCACCGGCATGGCAAAGCCCGCGGCCGTGAGAACTGCTGTGCAATCGGTGATAGAGACCTGCCACTTGTGCCACTCGAAAAGCAGCCGCGACGAGCGCGCCAGCAAGCCGGAAGCATTGCGGAAAAGCTCGAGTTCCATGCCTTCGATGTCCACCTTGAGCAGATCAATCGGGACATCGCCAAACCGCTTTACCCAAGCCTGCTCGACGTTAATGCACGGGACGCTGACTTTCACGCTGCGCCCGGCACTGGGCACGTCGGGATTCAACTTACCCGTGGCAGTGGAAGCGATGTGGGAGGATGGGTTGATAAGAAAGTCCGCCTGCTCCTGAGTATCGGAAAAGCCCGCCAGACCTAGAATAACATCCACTCGGCCGAGACCGTTCGCCTTTATATGTGCCTCGGCCTCATTCAAGACGGTGCGGTTGCCGTCGATCATTAGTCCCTCCAACTCGCGCGAGTCGGTGATGTCGGCGAGCAGGATGGGAAAATAGCCGACGTTGCAGCCCAGGTCCACAAACCTCTTTATAGGTTCGTTTTTAAGTGGCTCCCGATACATCCGGGTCTCGAAAATTTCGTTGGCGGCGACCATCGAGGCCACGGAACTCACCTGGTAATGAAAACCGCCGGGCGTCCTTTTCGCCATCGGTCGGAAGCCCAGAAGCAGGTCTGCCACACGATGCAGGCCGAGGCGCTTGACCATCGTGTTGACGATCGGGTTGCGTTGCAGCCGGAGCAGGAAGGGCGTTTTGCTGGAGTCAGTTTCCGTCACTGGCGGAGAAGAGCAGCGGCTTTGCCGGTGAGTCAAGGTGCTAGTCATGGATTGAGTTGGAGAACGGTGAGCTGGCCGATTTTACCGAGGTTTGTCTCTGAGACGGCAAGGCGCTCGGTGGTGTCAAAGAAGTCGAGATAGAAAGGTGCCTGTAATTTCCACAGCAAGGTGTCCTCCTGCGCATGACGCTCCCAGGTCGCGCGTTTGTAGAGGCAATGGCTCTCGGCGTAATCCACAAAGATGACATACTCGACGCCGAGCCCGCGCAGGTAGCGCTTGGTCTTTTCCGCGGGCTGGTGAAAAGGCAGGCCCGGCGACGGACTGGTGCCATTGGGCAGGTCAATGATCCAGATTGGGTTGCGCGCGTGGTCGAAAAGAAACGGGTAATCGCTGCACACGAGAATCCGCCGGCCTTCGGGGACGAGCATCTGCGCCTCACGGTAATCGGCGATGACGCGGGCGCGAAAAGGCACGACCAGTTTTTCCGCATAGCCCAGGCTGGCGTAACATTGCAGCAGATGCTGGCTGCGCTCTGCGAGGCTGGTGGCGATAAGCAAAAAGCTCAGCGCCCACACCATCAGCTTCCTTCGCGGTGTGACCGCCGCGGTTAGCAAAACCGCCAGCGCTCCCGCGAGGAGAAGCGGCTGCACATAGCGCGGAACGGTGATCGTGTCCGGTGCCAGGCCGATGTGATAAGCCAGCGCCAGCGAAGTAAGGACGGCGGAAAACGAGACCGCGCGCGCGGCCAGTCCACGCCGCCAGTCGGGCACGGCGAGCAGGCAGAGCAGGAGCGGGAGCAGGGAGGGATTGAGGAGCATCTGCACCGGAAGCATCAGCCGGGAATGGAGTGGCGCATCGAGCGCCTGCGGGTTGAAGGCGAGATTGTTACCGCCCTGAAACAGTGGGAAAAGCGGCGACCCATTGGAGCGGAAACCCATGAGCATCCAAGGCAGCAGCCCGGCGAGCAGAGCGACGCCCCAGCACCCGGCTTCGATCAGCGCTGCTCGCGGAGAGCGCCGGTCTTTCACCCACGAGGCGAGCCAGAAAAGACCGAGCGCGCCGCCTGCTGCCGGGACGTTTTGCGCGCGCAGCGAACACAATCCCGCGACAACCAACCCGGCCACGGCGAGCAGGCGGAGGCGGCGTGCAGCCACAGTTTCGATGAGATCGAGCGTGGCAAAGAGCCCTAGGAATAAGACCGTGCCCGTGAGGTGGCTCGCGGTGTTCGCGCGGATAATCGGCGTCGTCACGGCGATGAGTCCGAGAAAGAAACCCAGCGGCGAACGCACGAGCGCGCCGCGCCGGAAGCCGAGGATGAGACCGAGGAGAATGACCGGACACAGCGCGACCTCGAACGCCTGGGCATTGGCATACGAGGCGCGCGCGAGCACGCTGCATTGCAGCAGGGTGTGGCCGCCGAGCGATGCAAGACGCCGCCAGGAAAACGGCTCGTCGAAGGAGCCGGTCGAAAGCAGTTTCTCGCAGAAATTGTAGTAGGCGGCGAAGTCGTCGCACGGTTCGACATTGCGCTGCCAGCAAAGGCCGCCGGCATAGGTCAGCGCGACGACGGCGAACGCCGGCCATGTCTGCCGGGGGATGGCCGCGAGCGTCGCTTTCGTGGGCCAGCCGCCGCGCGCTGCGGTCCAGATCATCGCGGCCAGACCCGCGCCGATGAGCAGCGTGATGCCTGCCTGCCCGCACGCGCCAAAGAGCGCGAGAACGCCTCCCGCAAATAGATAGACGGCCATGCCCCAGACCGCGTGCAGGCCCCAGCCGGCCTTCTCCGCCGCTTCATCGCCGACTGCGCGTGCGACGAGCCGGCCCAGGCCGATCATCGCGAACAGCACGGCGATTCCCCACAGAAAAACGGCGGCGTAGCTGGATGGGAGAAGGCGTTCCATTGGAGCAGGGGAGCTAAGCAGGGCCGGTGCCGTCCTTTCGCGGACGCGTGGTGAAAAGCACCGCCAGCGTGGCGGCGAGCAGGGCGAGCCCGGCGGCGGAAATCCAAAGCGCGGGCGTGAGCAGGCGCGGCCAGTAACTGAACGTGATCGTGTAGCGGCCGGCCTGCGGAATGTGGACGCCGCAGAAGGCGTGATTGGCGCGAAAGTACGGCGACGGTGTGCCATTCACGGTGACGCGGAAATTTTCCGCCTCATAGGTCTCGGTCAGCACGGCCACGCCGGGCGCGGCGGCATCGACGGTGAATGTCGTGGTGTTACTTGTGAGCCGGTAATCGCCCGCGGTGACGACCTGCCGCGCGGGCAGCGCGGCGGGCAAAGATGAAGTCACGCGCTCGCTTTCCTGCACCGCGGCAAATGGACGGCGATCCCCTTCCCACACCATGCGGGCGAAATCATCCGTGCTGTCGTAGCGCCCAAGCGTGTCGGTGAAAAACGCGCGCGGCCAGACGGTGGGGCTTGCGAAAATATCGAGGTCGCTCGTGCCGATGCGCTGGAGTCCGCCGACGCCGGTGGGACTGTCACCCGGCATGCCGAGGTAGCAGCGCAGGTTCAGGAAATCGTAGAACGGCAGCAGCACCGGTACCGTCTCACGGTCAAAATAAAGCCGCCAGTCCCAGATCATCGGCAGCTTCGCGGCTTCGAGAAATTCGCGGTAGTACGGGCTCACGAGCGCATCGGCTCCGGCGATGCTTTCCAAGCCGATGGCTCCGTTGAAACCGGGCAGCAGCACTTCGCCAAACCCGGCGACGCGGCCTGGTTCCGCGAAGTGCGATTTCACAAACCGGACCGCGGGCGAAGGCACGCCGAAATCGAAGCGCTCCTTCGGGTTCATCACGTAGTCGTCGAATTTCGTGGCGACATACATGCCGTGGCGGAAGTGCATGGCGAAAAGACCGAGCGCGGCGAGCAGCACGTTCGCGAGCGTCCATGTGCGCAGGTGGAGCAGGCGGCGCGCGATCCACGGCAGGAGCGCGGCGGCGAGAAAAAGCGCGGTCGCATAGCGGATGAAAAACGCGCTTTTCTCCACCGGCCCCGTTCCATGAACGAGTCCCGAGGTCACGCGCGGCTCGGCCTGGATGCAGCCGAAAAACGCCGCGCCGAGCACGGCGAGAAAGACCAGCATCAGCATCCAGTCGCCGCGCCAGTCCGGTGCGGCCATGCGTTCGCGGCAGGTCTGGAGGCCAAAGCCCGCGAGCGGAAAGAGCAGCACCAGCAGCACGCACGAAAAGGTGTTATCGACATGCGAGATATTGCCGACGAACGGCAGGCGGGTGAGCAGCGTGGGCGGCACGATGCCGAAGGCGAGCGCGAGGAACGGCACCGCCGCCAGCGCCAGCGCGAGGAACACGCGGTCCGCCACCAGCCGCCGCGCG
>JANXSB010000401.1 GCA_025352865.1 Chthoniobacter sp.
GTTTCCTGTTACATCAGACACCGTGACGCCACCGCCGCCCTGAAGTGAAAGCACTCCGTTATTGGACAGCATGACCGTGCCTCCAAGCACCACGGCCCCGCCGCCCGCAAGGCCCGGCCCAGCACTCACCGTAACGCCCGCATTCACCAGCTTCGTGTTGTCCACCGAACCAGGCGCGATTTTAGCCGACGTAATCGCCCCGTCGGCGAGCTGGATTTCCTGCATGGGCTGCCACGTGCCGGGGCCGATGCACTGGACGGTGCCGGTGGCTCCCTGCGAACCCGCCGGTCCAGCTCCCGCCGCAAAGCCGATGATGCTCTGCCCGACATCGGGCACGATGGCCCACCCTCCGGCTCCAACGCCGGACACGCGCACGATGTCGCCGGAATTCGCTGTCACGGGAAGGGTGACCGTCACGAGCCCCGGATCGCTGGCGAGATAGCCGGTGTTTGCCGCCGCCAGTTGCGCGGTTCCGCTGACGCTCTGCCATCGCACCGTGCCGGGCACGCCCGTCAGCCCCGCTCCGTCTCCCGCAAACTCGGCCGCGGTGACCGTCGCCCCGCTGAAGTTTCCTCCGGCGTCGCGCATCACCAGCGTCCCGGGCGTCGCGGCATTAGTCGCAGCGGCGCTGGCGGTGGCCGCGGCGGCGAGGCTTGCGGCGGTGGCTCCGCCGACGGCGGCAACCTGCGTGGCTCCCTGCACGCCGGTGACATCGCCCAGCAGTCCCCCGGTGAAATTGACGGAGTTCAGCGCGCTGAGCGCCGTGGTGGCCAGGGCTGCGTTGCCCAGCAGGTTGCCCGTGATGGTGCCCGCGGAAAAATTGCCGCTGGCATCCCGCATGACCAGGCTGCCAGGCGTGCTCGCACTGTCGGCATTGCTGCCCAGGGTGATGTTTCCTGTTACATCAGACACCGTGACGCCACCGCCGCCCTGAAGTGAAAGCACTCCGTTATTGGACAGCATGACCGTGCCTCCAAGCACCACGGCCCCACCGCCCGCAAGGCCCGGCCCAGCATTCACCGTAACGCCCGCATTCACCAGCTTCGTGTTGTCCACCGAACCAGGAGCGATTTTAGCCGACGTAATCGCCCCGTCGGCCACGGTCTGCGCAGTGAGGGCCATGATGGCGTATCCGACGGCTGCAATCCGCTGGTCGGGTGTGAGGAGCTGGAATCCGTTCTGACCGTCGTTGAACCAGACCCGCAAATAGACGACCGGATTGGCAAACACGGCGGCGGGCACGATCGTCATGTTTGGCTGCGTGGCGTCACCGAGAAGCACGGAGTAGAGGCCCTTGGTGACGGTCAGCGTCACTGCGGAGTTCGGCTCGGTGCCATCCAGATGGGTACCGTCATTGGTCCAGTAGGCATTCGCTCCGGTGGCGTCCACCAGGGCAAATTTGAATGATCCCGCGCCGTCGAAATTTACCGAGTTCACGGCGACCCGGCCCTGATAATTGATGAGTTGAGGAACCTGCGCGGTAGCAGGGGCCGGGAACAAAAGAAAAACACAGAGCACCGCCGTCCACAAAGTTGAAAGCAATTTCATCATATTCAAGAGCGGCTATGGAACCGAAAAATCGTGATATTAAAAGCGGAAACCTCAACGGACGTCGTTAAAACTTGGTGCCTATAGTGGCGAAGCTGCCTCTGCGTGGCCGCGCTCCGGAGTAAACGACTTGCGCTCGATCGTCAGCCTGAGCAAATATCCAGTGCTCCAATCCCTGCGGTTTTTTTTCATAAACGCCAGACCTCTTCCTCGTTGAAAATACTCATCTCAGGCGTCTGCGGATTTGTGGGAAGTTCACTGGCCCGGTGGCTGTTGGAGCATGACAGCGGGATCGGAGTGGTGGGTTTCGATAACTTCATCCGCGCGGGCAGCGAGCTGAACCGGCGCGATCTGCAGGTTCGGGGCGTAAAGCTTTTCCACGCCGATGTGCGAAACCGGAGCGACATCGAGGCGCTGCCGGCGGCTGACTGGGTCATCGACGCGGCGGCGAATGCCAGCGTCCTCGCAGGCGTGGACGGTCTCACGAGCAGCCGCCAGATCATCGAGCACAACCTGCTCGGAACCATTCAGCTCCTCGAATACTGCAAGACGTATCGGGCAGGGTTCGCGCTCCTTAGCACCAGCCGCGTCTATTCCATTCCGCCGCTTGCGGCTCTGCCGATGCGGGTGAAAAGCGACGCCTTTGCGCTCGAAGCCGGCGGCATTCTGCCGCCGGCTGTGTCCGCCGCCGGTGTGCGCGAGGACTTTTCCACCGCCGCACCCGTCTCGCTCTACGGGACGACTAAGCTTTGCTCCGAGCAGCTCGCGCTTGAATACGGCGAGGCTTTCAATCTGCCGGTGTGGATCAACCGCTGCGGCGTGCTCGCGGGGGCCGGGCAGTTTGGCCGCGCGGATCAGGGCATCTTCAGTTTCTGGATTAACTCGTGGCTCCGGCGGCGCGCGTTGCAATACATCGGCTTTGGCGGCACCGGCCATCAGGTGCGCGACTGCTTGCATCCGCGCGACCTTGCGGCGCTGCTTCTCGCGCAGATGCGCGATCCGTCGCGGAAGGTGAGCCGCCTGCAAAATGTGGCGGGCGGCGTGGGTCAGGCAATGTCGCTGAAACAGCTCAGCGCATGGTGCGGGCAGCGCTTCGGCGCGCACACGGTCGCGGCGCATGCCGGCGAACGCGCGTTCGATATTCCTTGGATGGTCATGGACTCCGCGCGCGCCGCGGAGCAGTGGGACTGGCAGCCCGCGGTCCCGCTCGATGCGATCCTCACCGAGATCGCCGAGCACGCGGAAGCGCATCCCGACTGGCTGGAAATCTCGACGTGACCGCATGACCTCCGCGCGCCTGCCGGTATCGTTCTGGGCGCTGCTCGCCCTCGGCCTCGCGCTGCGCTGCGCTGCGCTGACGCAGCCGCTGCTCGACGCGCACATGATCCGCCAATGCCAGACGGCCGCAGCGACAAAGAGCCTGCTCGAACAGCCCGGCTTCCCGCTCGCCGCACGGATTCCGTGGCTGGGCGATCTCGACGGGCGCTTCGTCCTCGAACTCCCGCTCTACAACTATCTCGTGATGGGTGTGCATCGCGTGACAGGCAATTTCGATCTCAGCGGCAAGCTGATGAGCGTGATGCTGTGGACGCTTTCATTTTTCCTCCTGCAACCCATCTGGCGACGCATGCTCGACGGGGCGCAGACCTATTGGGCAAATGCGCTCTTTGTCCTCGCGCCGCTGAGCGTTTTCTACGGCCAGGCCTTTATGCCTGAAATGCTCGTGCAGGCGCTTGCGTTCGCGCTCCTGCTGGCGACGAT
This sequence comes from Chthoniobacter sp., assembly GCA_025352865.1. GTDB lineage: Bacteria > Verrucomicrobiota > Verrucomicrobiia > Chthoniobacterales > Chthoniobacteraceae > Chthoniobacter. The sequence continues at coordinate 3,310 of JANXSB010000401.1, forward strand.
CTGTTATTCCGAAAGCCCCACGCTCCTGCGCTGGACAGTGCTCGCAACAGTCGGCGGGATCGCGCTGCTGGTGAAGCTGCCGGAAGTCAGCCATCTCTACTTCATCCTCGCGATTGTGATCTTTCGCTGCGACGGCTGGCGCGCACTTATCCGTCCACGCTATCTCATCGCCGGGCTCATCACCGTCATCGCAATGAAGGTGTGGAGTAACTTCGCCGACTCGGTCAACACAGCTTTCCTGCCGGATTGGTGCTCGAAATATGTGCTGCCGGGATTCATCGGCACCCTCGCGAGCCGCTTTACCATCAAGCCCTGGGCCATGCTGTTTTTCTACATCGGCGCTTTCATCGTCACCGGCCCGGCGGCGCTCGCGGCGGCGGCGGGGTTGTGGATTTTCGTCCGCCGGAAATGCGGCGGAATGCTTGGCCTGTGGCTGCTCTCGATCGTGCTTTTCTACCTCGTCTGGTTTGGCAACGCGGGCACCGCGCAGAGTTATTACAACCTGCCCGCGCTCGCGCCGCTGTGCGCCTTGTTTGGCATGGGTGTGAGCGCCTTGCTTTCGTGGAAAAAAATCGCGTGCTGGCCGCGCACGGCGGCGTTTGCGGTCTTCGCCGCGCTGCTGCTCTGCGTCACGCCGGTGCTGCGTTATCTTTTCCGGCAGGATCGTCAGATCCTCGCCGCCGCCGTCTGGACGCGCGAACACACACAGCCTGATGACCTGATCCTTTTCCGCGCCAATCACCGCTGGGACATGGTCGATTACTATTACAATCCCGTCCCCGCCTACTACGCGGAGCGGCGCACTTTCGTCCGCACACGCTACACGCCCGAGACCTATGTGCGCGCCGCGCTGGAGCGCGCGACTTATGCCGTGGTCACCCTGCCGCCACCGCCAGAGGAAGGTCTGATGAGCAAAGTGAACCGGCTTCGCGGCGTCGCGAGCATCCAGGACGAATCACCCGACTGGCTGGAAGCCGCGGGCTTTCACCGATTCGCCAGCGAGGAGGGGTTTGTCGTTTACAAAAACAGCGGTGCGCCGGCCCGCTGAATCAGACGCTCGCGACGACGAGGAACTGCTTTCCGAAAATCTTCCACGCGAGCGGCAGTTTCAGGTAGGCGTGGAGAAAGGCGAGCGGGTAGCGCGGGCCGCCGGCCATCGTGTAAGGCAGAAATTTTCCGAGGCATACGTCGATGCGGAAGCGGCGCGTCTCAAGCGCTTCGCGCAGGGAAAGCTCGGTGAGGATGACGTAGTGATCCCAGAAATCCCAATACGCACCGGGCAGGTGTTTGATGTTCGGACCCATCGCCACAAGCCGTCCGCCCGGTTTCAGGCAGCGCCGGATTTCATCGAGTGTCCGCCCGAGGGTCGCCTTGTCGGGCAGGTGCTCGAAAAAATTGCTGGTGAAGACAACATCGAGCGACCCATCGGCGAGCGGCCAGCGGGCCGAGCAATCCTGGAGCAGAAACTCCACATCCGCGCCGAGATGCCGCGGCGCGTCGGGGTTCAGATCCATCGCGTACTTTTTTCCCGCGCGGATGGCGTTGCTGAATTCGCCATAGCCACAGCCGAGATCGAGGACTGTCTCCTTTTCGCCGACAAAACGCTGAAACCAATCGCCGCAAAGCACCTCCCACACGCGCTTGCGATACTCGACGCTGGAGGAAAAGCGCGCGTCGTAAATGCGCTGGAGATCGGCGGGGTCGTGGGCTGCGCTCATGATTTTCGATAGTCTCCCCGGCTGAAGTATTTCTCCAGCCACACGTAAAGGCAGATGAAAAGATAGCGGCTGCCCATTTCCTTGAGCTTGAGCTTGGCCTCGCCGTGGCGGCGGTTGCGCCAGGTGATGGGTATGACCGTCCACGAATAGCCGCGCACGATGGCCTTGAGTGGCAGCTCGACGGTGAGGTTGAAATGCGGCGCGATGAGCGGGCGGCAGCCGTTGATGACGGTCTTGCGGTAGGCTTTGAAGGCGTTGGTGGTGTCGTTGAGTTTGATGTTAAAAAGCACGCGCAGGAAGAAGTTCGCGAACCGGTTCATCAGCAGCTTGAGGCGCGGGTAGTCGATGACTCCGCCACCTTTCATAAAGCGGCTGCCGAAGACGCAGTCGTAACCTTCGTTGAGCTTTTCCCAGTAAAGCACGGCGTCGTGGCTGTCATCGGATTCGTCGGCCATCATGATCGTCACCGCATCGCCTTTCATGCAGTCGAGCCCGCAGATGATTGCGCGACCGAAGCCATGCGCGCCTTCGTTTTTCACGGGGCGGAGTTCGGCGATTTTTCCTTTGAGCGACTCCAAAATCTCCCACGTCCGATCCTTGCTCCCATCATCGACGACGATGATCTCATGAGGCACTTTGCGCAGCGTCAACTCGACTTGAAGATGCTCCACCATCGAGCCGATGGAACCCTCCTCATCGCGCGCGGGGATGACGACGCTGAGCAGCGTCAAAGGCTGGCTAGCCGATGCAGGCGTCATGGATTTCGCGCAGAATTTCGGGAATGGCGTAACGGTATTGCCAGCCCGGAAAGTGGCTCTGGAACTTGCGGACATCGCTGACCCACCAAATGTGATCGCCGATGCGGTTGTCCTCGATGTAAGTCCAGTCAAGCTTCCGCCCGCTGAGTTGCTCGCAGAGGTCGATGGCTTCGAGCATGGAGCAGTTCGAGTGGCGGCTGCCGCCGAGGTTATAGACTTCGCCGGCCCGCGGTGCCTGCACGAAATGCCAGAACGCTTCGACGAGATCGTGACTGTGGATGTTATCGCGCACCTGCTTCCCTTTATAGCCAAAGATGCGGTAGGGCTTGTCCGTGACCGTGCATTTCATGAGGTAGGCGAGAAAGCCGTGCAGCTCCGTGCCTGCATGCGCGGGGCCGGTGAGGCAGCCGCCGCGAAAGACACCCGTCTTCATCCCAAAGTAACGTCCGTATTCCTGCACGAGAATGTCCGCGGCGACCTTGCTCGCGCCGAAGAGCGAGTGCTTCGTCTGGTCGATCGACATGCTTTCGTCGATGCCTTCGCGGTAACTGTGCGCCGGGTCGATTTCCCAGCGTTTTTCGAGTTCCATGAGCGGCAGCCGGTTCGGCGTGTCGCCGTACACTTTGTTCGTGCTGGTGAAAATGAAGACGGCATCCGGGCAGGACTGCCGCGTGGCTTCGAGCAGGTTCAGCGTGCCGACGGCGTTCACCTCGAAATCCGTGTGCGGCTCGCGCGCCGCCCAGTCGTGCGAGGGCTGCGCGGCAGTATGCACCACGACCTTGATGGCCGCGCCATAGGTCTCGAAAAGTTTCTTCACCGCTGCGAAATCGCGGATGTCGATCTCGGCGTGCGTGTAGTTTTTCAGGCGACTTTCGAGACTCTTGCGCGTGCCGGCGGTCGAGGCTTCGGGGCCGAAAAAGCGCGCCCGCATATCGTTGTCCACGCCCACGATTTCCAGGCCCTCGGCGTGGAGCCGGAGGCAGGTTTCGGAGCCGATCAGGCCGGCGGAACCGGTGACGAGTGCGACGCTCATGCGGATGATTTCAGATTGGTGACGGGACGGCGGAGCGCGCACCGTATTTGACCCTCGAGCGAGCGGTAAAGCGGAAAGCGGCGGCACCGTTTGTCGCTGGCGTTTCCTTGCGCGCATTTCGGTTTCCAACCAGTCTCGCCGCTCCGATGCGACCAAAGTTTTCCATCATCACCCCGAGCTTCCGCCAACTGGACTGGCTGAAGCTCTGCGCGGCATCGATCGCGGACCAGAACGCCGCACCGGTCGAGCACATCGTGCAGGACGCTGGGACGGGGCCGGAACTCGAAGCGTGGGCAGCCGGGCAGCCGGGGCTCCAGCTCTTTGTGGAAAAGGACCGCGGGATGTACGACGCGATCAATCGCGGGCTGCGGCGCGCGACGGGCGAGATCGTCGCGTATTTGAATTGCGACGAGCAGTACCTGCCCGGCGCGCTCGCGGCGGTGGAGCGGTTCTTTTCCGAGCATCCGGATGTGGACATCGTCTTCGGCGATGTCGTCGTCGTGGATGAAAAGGGCGGCTACCTGTGCAGCCGCGCCGTCGTTTTGCCAAAGCTCAACCACACCCATGTCTGCACGCTCGGCGTCTTCACCGCGGCCACTTTTTTCCGGCACAGCCTGCTGGAAAAACACGGCCTCTTTTTCAGCGATGCGTGGCGCGCGACCGGCGACGCCGTGTGGGTGCTGGAGCTGCTGCGGAAGAAAGTCAAAATGGCCCTGCTCGGGCAGTTCGTCAGCACCTCGACCGACACCGGCGAGAATCTGATTCTGGGGCCGGACGCCGTTGCCGAGCAAATCCGCCTGCGGGAAAGCGCGCCGACGTGGGTGCAAAAACTCGCGCCGCTGTGGGTGCTCGAATTCCGCCTTCGCCGGCTGCTCGCGGGCGTCTATTGGCCGCGTCCGCTCAGCTACTCGATCTACACGGCGGAGAGCCCCGCGGAGCGGCAGACCTTTCGCGTGGAAAAGCCGACCTTCGTCTGGCGCGGGCGGTCGGAGAAACAGGTGGCCGCAGCCCTCGCGCGGACGGAATGACGGGTGGCTACTTTCCGCCCGGCTCGCGATAGCGCTGCGCGATGGGCATGCGACGGCCCACACCGAAGGCTTTGCTCGTCACTTTCAACCCCGGCGCGGCCTGGCGGCGTTTGTATTCATTGAGGTCGATGAGCCGGACGATGCGCCCGACGGTCGCTTCGTCGAAACCCGCGCCGACAATCTCGGCGCGGGATTTTCCCTCGACGACGTAGGCTTCGAGAATGGCGTCGAGCACGTCGTACGGCGGGAGCGAATCCTGGTCGGTCTGGTCGGGCCGCAGCTCGGCGGACGGCGGCTTCGTGATCGTGTCGCGCGGGATGTTTTCGCGCTCGCGGTTGATCCATTCGGAGAGGCGATAGACCATCGTCTTCGGCACGTCGCTGATGACCGCGAGGCCGCCGCACATGTCGCCGTAGAGCGTGCAGTAGCCCACGGCGAGTTCGCTTTTGTTGCCGGTCGTGAGGAGCAGCGAGCCAAACTTATTCGACATCGCCATGAGGATCACGGCGCGCAGCCGGGCCTGGATATTTTCCTCCGTCGTGTCCTCCACGCGGCCCGCGAAAACTCCGGTGAGCTGCGCTTTCGCCGCAAGAAACATCGGCTGAATCGGGATCACGTCGTACTGGATGCCGAGGTTTTCCGCGAGCATGCGCGCGTCATCGAGGCTACCCTGCGAGGAGTACTGCGAGGGGAGTGAAACGCCATGCACATTTTCCGCGCCGAGCGCCTCGACGGCGAGGACGGCGGTGAGCGCGGAATCGATGCCGCCGCTCAGCCCGAGCACCGCGGACTGGAAGCCGCACTTGTGC
>JANXSB010000435.1 GCA_025352865.1 Chthoniobacter sp.
GCGCGGCCGGCGTGCGGTCGCCTTTCACAAGATAGTCGGACGCACCCGCGGCGAGCGCCTGTTTCTCGATGCCGGGGTCGTCCATGCCGGTCAGGATGATGCAGGGGACGGCGCAACCGCGCGCGCGCACCTCGCGGATCAGGTCGATGCCGTTGCGCCCGTCGAGGCGGTAATCCACGAGCGCCACATCGCACGCGGAGGAGCGCAGGTGCTCGAGCCCGGCGGCAAAACTCGCGGCCCACGTCGTTTCAAATTTCATCCCCTCGGCCCTCGCGAGCATCACGCGCGTGACGGCGAAGTCATCCTCGCTGTCGTCCACGATCAGAAGGCGGATGATCTCGGTTTCCATCAGCGGTCAGGCATTTTTTGGGGGAGTTGCATCGGGACACAGGCTTGTAGCCGCCAGCCTGTGGAAATGGCAAGTTCGCGCGCTTGAAATCCGCCCGCATCCGGGCGGCCCGCGATTGCGGTTTCGTCGAGGGGAAAATCCATCCGCCGCCTGGCGGAGAAATGCTTCAGACGCTTTGGAGGTCGCGGAGTTTCGCGAGCGCGCGGCGCGTTTCGATCTGCTGCTGCGCGAGGTCGAGACCGGCGGAGAGATCGGGGACGAGGCCCGCGATGACGAAGCCGGCGGCGGCATTCAGCGCGACGATGTCGCGGCGCGGGCCGCGCTCGGTGCCGTCGAGAATGGCCGTGAGGATGGCGGCGTTTTCCGTGCGGTCACCGCCGCGCAGTTCGTCCAGCGCGCATGTTTTCAAGCCGAGCGCAGCGGGATCGACGGTGAAGTCGCGGACGAGTCCGCCGGCGACTTCGCACACCGCGCTGGGGCCGGTGAGCGAGAGTTCATCCATGCCGCTGCCGTGGACGGCCCACGCCCGCGCGCGGCCCAGCGTGGCGAGCGTCTCAGCGTATTTCGGGAGCAGCACGGGGGAGAAAATTCCGACGAGCTGGTAGGGCGGGCGCGCGGGATTCAGAAGCGGGCCGAGGAGATTGAAAATAGTCGGGATGCCTTCGGCGGCGAGCGCCCTGCGGACGGGCGCGATGGCTTTGAATGCGGGATGATAGGCCGGGGCGAAGATGAAGCCGAGGCCGTGCTCCGCGACGCAGCGGCGGAGCGCAGCCGGAGGCAGGTCGATTTTCACGCCGAGCTGTTCGAGCACATCGGCCCCGCCGCATTTGCTGGTGATGGCGCGGTTGCCGTGCTTGACCACGCACACGCCGCCGGCGGCGAGGACGAACATGGCGGCGGTGGAGATGTTGAAGAGTTCCAGCTTGTCGCCGCCCGTGCCGCAGACATCGAGCATCGGCCCCGGCAGGCTCGCGGGATCGAGCCCCGGATCGACCGCCAGCGTCAGCAGCGCCTGCGCAAAGGCGGCGATCTCCGCCGCCGTTTCGCCTTTCGTGCGGAGTGCTTTGAGAAAATCCGCTTTGGTGTCGTCGGGCACATCCGCGGAGACGAGCTGCGCGACCGCCGCGTCCACCATTTCCCCCGAGAGATCGAAGCCGGTGACGAGTTGTGCAGTGAGGTCTGTGAGCATGCGAAGCGGCACCGCCTATTTCGGCGCGGCTTCCACGATGGGCTTCAAATTCGCAAGACCGCTTTCAAACTGCCCGCCGACCATCTTGTCGCAATTCATCACGAGGCTCACGGCTTTGGACAGAAAGTTGTTATGGCCCGACATGCTCCACGTTACCACGGTCTTGTCGCCCTCGGCCTTGAAGGCGAACTCCGCGGTGTTGGTGCCCGTCATGGGTTTCCTAAAGTCGAGTTTGAACCGGATCAGCTCGCTCGGCAGGCTTTCGGTGAGCGTCATTGTTCCTTCTCCCACCTCCATGTTTCCGGCCCAGCTAAAGCTCGCGCCGTTTCCTGCCGGCGGACCTTGAAACTCGGTCTTGGCCGCAGGGTCGATCTTCGCCCACGGCGACCAGTCCTGAAACTTATGAAGGTCGTTGACTTGCGCGAACACGGTCGCGGGTGCGGCGGCGAAGGTGGCGCTGCGGGCGACGCGAAAGTCGGCGGGTTGCAAGGCCACGACGATCGCCAGGACAACAACAATGACCGTGAGGACGGCGAGTATTTTGAGAATCATGTGATTAAGTTGGGATAAGTCTGTGGTGATTCTTTTAGGTTTATTCCTATCGGGCTGACATCGCAGCGATGATGGCGATGATGATAAGCACCGCCAGCACGGTGAGGGTGATTTTCACCCAGCTCAGCGGATGCTTGCCGGCCATGGCTCCGGTGTAGCCATTGACCACGACCTGATAGCTCTGTGACCCATAGGTGTAAGCCACGATCCAGACGGGGACGAGGATGTGTTTGAAGGTCTGCGCGGAGTAATCGGATGTGACCTGAAGGCTGCGGTGGGTGTCTCCGGGGACTTCGGCGTTGCAGAGGCTTTCGACCTTGCCGTCCATCGTGGCGCGGGCGTTTTGCGCGGCGGCGATGAGGTCGATCTGATACTGCTCGACGACCCATCCGCTGAGAAAGCCGGGGTCGTAAGGCTTTAGGTCGGTGGTGGTGGGAAAGGGTTCGATCTTGCGGAGTAACTCGGGAGTTACTCCTTTCGATGCAGGCACGAGTTCGTCGTCGAAAAAGTGGTCGAGCGCGCCGCTGCTGGGTTCCCAGCGGGTCTGCTGGACCTGGCGGGACTGCTGCTTGCCGTCGGAGTCGGTGTAATACTCGGTCTCGTAATAATGATAGCCGCTTTCGGCGCTCCACTCGGCGTGGACCTGGGCGTCGAAGGTCCAGTAGGGGAGATAGATGCCGCGGAGGGTGTCGGTGAGCGCGCGGCCTTTGAGGGCGTCGGGTGCGAACCACCGGTTGCCGTACCAGACGCGGATTTTGTCGCGCACGTCATTTTCCGAGAGGCGGAATTCGAGGAGGCTTTCCGGGCGGAGGGGGGCTTTGATTTCCTCGAACGGAATGAGCGCCGACGAGCCGCAGAAATCGCACCGCTGCGCGACGCGCGTGGGATCGAAAACGGTGATCGCCTGGCAGCTCTGGCACTTCACGGATTTCTTTTCCGCCTGCCAGCCGCGCTGGTCGTCGGGGATGCTCCGCAGCGCGGTGACGAGGTCGTGCTCGGCGATCGCGCCCTCCGCCGGATCGGCCATCGGTGCGACGGTGTTGCAGAACGGGCAGACGAGCGCTTTTTTTGCGGGATTCCACTGCGCCTCGCCCCCGCACGAGGGGCAGGCGAATTTCGATTTGGCGGTGACTTCGGACATCGCGGAGCGGGCTAAGGGGCGGGTTTCTTTTCGACCACCGGTGTCGAGGCTGGGGCCGGGGAAGCCACCGCTTTGGGGATGGGTTTCGCGATGAGCGGCTCCGCGTTTCGGGAGAGGAAAAAGCCGGCGACGCAGGCAATCATCAGGCCGATGATTCCGAGGACGAGGAGCACCTCGAGAAAGGTGAAGCCGTGCGGGCGGCGGGGCGCGCGATGGGACATGCCGGTGCGGCCTAGCTTTTCAAAAACTCATCCAGCGCGGCCTTGGTGATGCGCCAGGTGGAGCCGATTTTCTTGCCCTTGAGATCGCCCTTGTCGAGCGTCGCCAGCACATCCGCCTCGCTCACGCCGAGCGCTTTCGCCGCGTCCGCGGGGCTGAGCAAATCGGGCGTCGCAGCGCTGGCTGCCGTCGGCAACGACGGCGGAGCGCCGGCGGCGGGCGTGGCCTGCGCGCCGAGCACGCCGCCGGTCTGCTGCATCATCTGCTGCGCCATCGCCATGCCCACGGCCATCTCGCTGGCCATGCCGCCCGCGCCGCCGCCCTGGCCGCTGGCCATGCCCTGCGCCATTTGGAATTTCACGTAGTCATTGAGATTGCCGACCGCCGCCATCGACGAGCGCTTGTCGATCGCCGCTTCGACCTCGGGCGGGAGGCTCACGTTTTCCAAAATGAAACTCGTCATCTCCAGCCCGTACTTCGCCGTGACCACCGGATTGATGAGCGGCAGCAGCGCCTGGCCGATTTCGCTGTAGCGCGTGGCCACGTCGAGCACCGGGATTTTCGCCTGCGCGAGCGCCTCGCTGAAGAGCGACACGCTGCGCGAGCGCAACGTGTCCGCGAATTCATCGAGCGTGAAATGCTGGTCGCTGCCCGCGACTTCCTTCAAAAACAATTTCGGATCAGTGATGTGAAAATCATACGTGCCAAAGGCCCGCGCCCGCACGATGCCGAAGTCGTTGTCGCGCATCATCACCGGGTTCGATGTGCCCCATTTGTTGCCGGTGAAAAGGCGCGTGTTGAGGTAATAGACGTCCGCTTTGAACGGCGAATTGAAGCCGTATTTCCAGCCCTGCAGCTTGTTCAGGACGGGGATGTTGTCCGTCGTCAGCGAGTGCTTGCCGGGGCCGAAGGTGTCGCCAAACTGGCCGACGTAAATGAACTGCACGGTCTGCGATTCGCGCACGATGAGCTGCGCGCCGTTCTTGATGTTCTTGTCGTCGTCCGGCCAGCGGTAGCTCAGCGTGTCGCGCGAATCGTCGGTCCATTCGATGATCTCGATGAGTTCGCCTTTGATGAAGTCCATGAGTCCCATAGTGCTGCGGTGCTCCTTTCGGTTTTTGGTGAGGGGTTG
>JANXSB010000625.1 GCA_025352865.1 Chthoniobacter sp.
CTCGCGCTGGATGTTCACGAGATCCCAATGCACCTGCGAGCGGTTGCCATTCTCCGTCTGCTCGTAGCACTGGCCGGGCGTGAAGTGGAATGAGCCGTTGATCTTTTCGTCAAAAAGAATGTCGCGCATCGGCTGAAGAATGTGCGGGTTGAAACCGATCGCGAACTCCCCGATGAACCGCGCGCCGGGATCGCTGTCGAGGATCGCATTGAGCTTCTCCGTGTTGTTCGCGGTCGCGTTGACGATCTTCCCGTCCTTGAATTCCAACCGCACATTGTCGAACGCCACGCCCTGATAAACCGTCGGCGCATTATATGTCACCACGCCCTGCACCGAGGCCTTCACCGGCGCGGTGAAAACTTCGCCGTCGGGAATGTTGTGCGTCCCGCCGCACGGGATCGCGGGGATGCCTTTGATCGAAAAGCGCAGGTCGGTGGCCGGCCCCTTGATCTCCACGAGGTCGGTCGCCTCCATCGCGGCTTTCAGCGCCGCCATCCCGGGCTCCATCTTTGCGTAATCGAGCGAGCAAACCTTGAAGTAGAAATGCTCAAACGCCTCGGTGCTCATGCCCGCGCTCTGCGCCATCGAGGGCGACGGCCAGCGCAGCACGCACCAGCGCGTCTTTTGCACGCGCCAGTCGAGCACGGGCTTCATTTTTTTCTGCAAAAGTTTCATCCGCTCCGGCGGCACATCGCTCATCTCCGTGATGTTTTCCCCGCCGCGCACCGCGAGGTAGGCGTCCATCCTTTTCATCTGCGCGAGCTGCACCGCGGCGGTCACGGCGAGCTGCTCCTCCTGCGCTTCCCGCGCCATTTCCCGCGACACGCGGGCCTGATGCGTCTGCACCAGCGGCACCGCGCCCACGCTGCGCGCCGCGCGGATGAGCGCGATGGTCATCTCCGGCGGGATGTCAAAGGCGTCGATCAAAACCTTCTCGCCCTTTTTGAGCTTGGTGGAAAACGTGACGAGGCCGTGGGCGAGTCGGTCAAAGCGGGGATCGTGCATAAGGGCGCGAAAGCTAGCGGCGGCGGCGCGGTTGCCAAGCACGGAGGGAGGCAGGGTGCGGCATGTTTGTATAAACTCTGCGATCAACATTTCGCGTCCGCGGCGCTGGCACCCCGATTTTTGGCACAACCTCATAAAATGAGAATCGCGCTCGCGCTGCTGAGATGAACGCCGACGTTTTCCCGCTGCCGCGCGATCTTTTTCCGCGGAATCTCCTGAGAACGCCGCATCGGTGGCGCGGGGAGGCACAGCCGGTGCTTTGGAAGGGTGGTCGCGAGGCGGGCTAACTGACCCCGCTGCGCGCCAAGTATGTCCCATCCGCAACCCAAGCTCTCCGCTTACACCGAGTTTCAGCCCCAGCACGAGCCGCGCACGCCGCTGCCCATCACCACGCTGCCGGTGAACGCCCTCAGCGAGGAGGTCGATCCGACGCTGGAGATTCGCACGCTCATCGAGCAGCTCCAGCAGACCGCGCGCGACGCCCGCACGCGGACCCGCACGATGGAGCAGGAAAAGGAAGCGCTCGCGCACCAGCTTTCGCGCGCGGAGCAGGAGATCGAGCTGCTGAAGGAAAACGAGCGCGAGCTGCGTTCGCATTTTGTGGAGGTGACTTCGCTCATCAAGGAGCGCGACGCGGCGGTGGAGGAAAGCGAGCGCCGCGCGCGGTCGCTGGCCGAGGCCGCGCAGAAGCTCGAAAGCACCGCCCGCGAACGCACCGAGGCCCAGCGCCAGCGCGATGAGGCGGCCCGGCAGCGCGACGAGACGGCGAAAAAATTCACCGCCTACAGCCGGGCCAGCGACGAGCAGTCGCGGCTCATCGGCGAGACGCAGAAGCAGCTCCTGAACATCCGCCAGGCGCGCGACGGGGCGCATGCGCAGGTCATCGAGCTGACGAACAAACTCACGCACGCCGAGGACACCGCCGCCGATCTCGAATACCAGCGCGAACTCGCCGACAAGGCAACGAAGCAGGCCGCAACCGAAGCCGCGGAGTTTCGCCGCCAGCTCGAAGCGACCGCGCTGGATCGCGACGTCACCGCGCAGCAGGTCGAGGAGCTGGCGCATGAGCTCGATGAGCAGCGCCGGAAGCTCCTCGATTTTGCCGAGCAGAAAACCGCCGTGCTCCAGGCCGACAGCGAACACCTCGCCGCGCTCGCGGAAGCCCGCGCGCAGGTCCTCGGCATCACGCAGGAGCGCGATGTCGCGCGCAGCCGCGCGCAGGAGCAGGCCCGGGAGCTGGAGGAATTGCGCGTGCAGTTTCAGACTTTCCGCGACGAGGAGGCGCAGGCGACTTCGCAGGCGCTGGCGGAAGCCCACGACAAACTCGCCGCCGCAGAGACGCAGGCGCGCGAGTCGCGGCACGGAGCCCGGAACGTCCAGCAGGAACTCGAAGCCGTGGGCCAGCAGCTCGCCGCGCTCCAATCGCTTGGCGAAATCGCGGCGGCGAAGCAGGATGAAAGCGAACGGCAGATCGCGTCGCTTTCGGAAGAGCACGCCGACGCCGTGGCGTCGCTGGCCGCGGCGCAGACGGAGATCGAGGACATCATTTCCGAACGCGACAGCGGGCGCGTGCAGGCGACGGAAAATGCGCTGGCATTCGAGGCGCAGCTCAGTGCGCTGCGCGCCCAGGTCGCCGGGCTCGAAGGCGCTGCCGCCGACGCCAAGGCCCGCCGGGACGACCTCGCGGTGCTGCAAAAACGCTTTGAAAAACAGCGCGTGGAAACCATCGACATCGTCGCCCGGCTGCAAAGCGCGCAGCACGAAATTCGTGAGCTGAGCGCGCACCTCGCCGAAGCGCGCTTGCAGGTGAAATTCGCCACGGCCGCCAGTCGCGCGACGAAGAACGGCGCGACGCGCTCCGACTTCGCCGGCCTGGTCAGCGAGTCCGCTTCCGCCATCGACCCGGAGCCCGCCGAGCGCCCGGTGCCGCTGGCCGTCGGCGTCGAGGAAACGCTCACGGAAAAGGAGGCCAGGAGCGCGCTCGGCGCGATGCGGCAGTGCTTCCAGTCCTTCACGAAAACGCCCGCCGACCTCAGCCTGCTGAACGAACTGCACTGCCACGTCCACGGCTTTTCCGAGCGCGCCCGCACCACCGGCAATGTCGCCGTCCATCGGCTCTGCGCGGCCTTCTCCGAGCTGACGCGCGGCCTTTATGAAATCCCCGGCCAAGTCAACCAGTCCACGCTGCGCACCGTCCAGCAGACTATCGAATTCCTCGGTGCGCTGATGAAGGACCGGAGCTTCGCGCAGGCCCCGGATCCGGCGAAAGCACTGATCTACGCGGTCGATGACGACCTCGACAACTGCGACGCCATCCGCATGGCGCTGGAGACTTCCGCGCTGCGCACCGCCTGCGCGCAGGAGCCCGCCGTGGCTCTCGCTGAAATCGCGAGCCGCCGCTACGACCTCATTTTTCTCGACGTGAATCTGCCGGGCATGGACGGCTTCGAGCTGTGCAAACAAATCCGCGCTCTGCCGCATTACGCGACCACGCCGATCGTCTTTCTCACCGGCCTCGCCACGCTCGAAAACCGGGTGCAATCCACGCTCTGCGGCGGCAACGATTTCATCGGCAAGCCCTTCAATCTCCACGAACTCAGCGTCAAGGCGATGACGCTCATTTTGAAAACGCAGCTCGGGCTCGCGTAGAACCTTTTTTAACGCAGAGACGCCAAGGCGCAGAGGTCGCAGAGGGAAAGGAAGAGCATCCGTTTTTTCTACGGATACCGGACAGCGAGGCAAAATCTCTGCGACCTCTGCGCCTTTG
>JANXSB010000495.1 GCA_025352865.1 Chthoniobacter sp.
CGACCACGATCAGCGCGGGCACGCTCGCCATCGGCGGCACCGGCACGCTCGGCACGTCGGTCGTGACGAACAACGCGACGCTCGATTTCCGCCGCACCGACACCGCGCTCGTCCTGCCAAATGTCCTCGGCGGCACCGGCGCGCTCACGGTCAACGGCGCGCCCGCGAGCATCGTCACGCTCACCGGCGCGAACACTTTCACCGGCAATGTGACCGTGAATATCGGCGGGCTGCGCATCACCAAAGCCGCGGCGCTCGGCAGCGGCGCAAAGACCATCACGATCCTCAACGGCCACACCGGATTTTCCAATCTGCGGCTCGATGGCAGCGGCGGAAACATCGTCCTGCCCGCGACGATCAGCTTCACCACGACGGACCTGAACGGCACGGTCATCAACGAGGCGGGCAACAACAGCATCGCGGGAAATTTCACCCTCACCTCAAGCGGCGGCGACACCAGGCTCACCGTGCTCGCGGGGACACTGACCACGAGCGGCAATTTCACGCCCGACACGACGAACCGGAACCTCGCGCTCGATGGCGCGGGCAACGGCACCTTTGGCGGCGTGCTCGCCAATGGCACGGGGGTAAACGTCGTCGGCTTCATCAAAGACGGCGCGGGCACCTGGACGATGAGCGGCGCGAACACCTACACCGGCCCGACGGCGCTCAACGCCGGCACGCTCGTCGTGACCGGCAGCATCGCCACCGGCGGCACCGTCACCGTGGCGAGCGGCGCGACGCTCGCGGGCACCGGCACCATCGCGGCGACGACTATCGTGAACGGCAACCACGCGCCCGGTGTGACCCTCGGCACGCAGACCTTCACCGGCGCGCTGACCTATGGCGCGGCGAGCCGCCTGAAATGGGAACTCGCTGGCAACACCGTCGCCGGTTCCGGCACGAGCTACGACAAAGTCACCGCCGCCGCCGTCACCCTCACCGCCGGCGCGGCCATCGACGTGCTCGTGAATTCCGCGGGCAGCACCGTCGATTTCACCAACGCCTTCTGGCTCACCGCGCGAAGCTGGACCGTGCTCACCGGCACCAGCATCACCGGCACCTTCGCCACCGGCACCGTCACGAATGACTCCGCCGCCCACGCCGCCTCGACCTACGGCACCTTCGCCGTCACCCAGACCGCCACCGCCGTCTCGCTGACCTGGACGCCCTTCGCGCCCATCGTCGTCTGGCGCAATCTCCAGTTCGGCGCGAACGCCGGCAATGCCGCCATCTCCGGCGACTTCGTGGACCCGGACAAGGACGGCCTCGTCAACCTCATGGAATACGCCACCGGCAAAAACCCGAACGCCTTCAACTCCGGCGGCCTCCCCCAGGGCGTCATCGAAGGCGCGTATCTCACCATGACCTACACGCGTGCCAAAGCCGCCACCGACATCACCCTCCGCGCCGTCTGGTCCACGCTCCTCAGCGGCTGGAGCACCACCGGCATCACCGAGGACATCCTCGCCGACGACGGCACCATTCAGACCGTGAAAGCGAAAATCCTCATCGCCCCCGACGCGAAGAAATTCCTCCGCCTCGAAGCCACGCGCCCGTGACGCGCCGATATCGCCCTGCGCCACCGCGCCCTGGCTTTGAGGGGAGTTTTCATGCAGGGGAAACACGGGACAGGCCGCGGCGCGATGCTGCCTCCGGCGCGTGTTTTTAGGCAGTCTTGGTTTCTGGGCAAGAGGGTCGAAAATCTTAAATCCATTCGTTCGCGATCTTGCCCGCCGCGCCTGTCCCCCGCAGACTCCGCCGCATGTCATCCCCGGCCAGCTTGGAAACTTTCGGGCGCGAATTGAATCGTCTCGTCGCAAAGTTTGAAAAGGAGTTCACCGCCGTCACCGATCCCGGCTACTCCGAGGCGCGCTTGCGGCAGGATTATCTCGATCCGTTCATCCGCGCGCTTGGCTGGGATTTGGAGAACCACGCCGGCCTCGTCCAGCACCAGCGCGAAGTCGAGATCGAGAGCCGCACCGATGTCGCGGGACGCGCCAAGCGCGCCGACTACCTTTTCCGCACCGACACGCGCGACCGCTTCATCTGCGAGGCCAAAAAACCGCGCGTCACCCTTGGCCCGCGCGACGCCTTTCAGGCCAAACGCTACGCCTGGAACAAGAAAGTCTTCGTCGCCCTCCTCACGGATTTCGAGGATCTGAAAATCTTCCTCGTCGGCGGCAAGCCGCACAAGGACTCGCCCGATGTGGGCCTGTGGAAGCATTGGCACTTCAAACAATATCCCCTCGTCGCCGCGGAAATCTGGCAGCTCCTCGCCCGCGAAAACGTCGCCGCCGGCAGCATCGAGAGCGAGATCGACAAGCTCCCGCGCCGCGCCCCGAGCGGACGCGGCAAGGCCCGCCAGCTCTATCTCATCAAGCCCGACCGCACGCGCGAACTCGACACCGACTTTCTCGAATTCCTCGACGAAGCCCGCCGCGAACTCGCCGGCGACATCCTCCGGCACAATGACCGCGCCGACATCCTCGCCGACGGGCGGCTCAATGAAGCCGTCCAGTCCATCCTCGACCGCCTCCTTTTCATCCGCATCTGCGAGGACCGCGACAT
>JANXSB010000496.1 GCA_025352865.1 Chthoniobacter sp.
AAAAACCGCGCGGCGCGGCGAAGCAGCCCGGCGGCGCGCAGCGCACCTTTGACGGACGCTTTCTCGACGAACTCGAAGAGCACCGCGAACACCTCGCGCAATCCTTCAAGCGCCAGCACCGCGACCTCGACGGCGACGCGCTCACCGAACTCGTCCAGCGCGTCCTCGACCGCCTCGTCTTCCTCCGCTTCCTCGAGGACAAGCTCATCGAAACCCGCGACTGCCTCGCCGATTTTGGCCGCACAGGCCGCGCGTGGGACGACTTCACCGCCGCCTCGCGCCGGCTCGATGGCATCTACAACGGCGTCGTTTTCAAAAAGCATCCGCGCCTCGACGCGCCCGGATTTCTGCCCGACGACCGCGCCTTCGCCGAAGTCTGCCGGCGACTCTCGCACCTTCATTCGCCGTATCTTTTCAGCATCATTCCCATCCACGTCCTCGGCAGTATCTACGAGCGCTTCCTCGGAAAAATCATCGTCACCACCGGGCAGCGCGCGCGTGTCGAGGAGAAGCCGGAAGTGCGCAAAGCGGGCGGCGTTTATTACACGCCGGAGTACATCGTCCGCTACATCGTCGCGCAGACCGTGGGGAAAATGATCGCCGGAAAATCGCCCGCGCAGCTCGCGACGATGCGCTTTGCGGACATCGCCTGCGGCTCCGGCAGCTTCCTACTCGGCATCTTCGACTGCCTGCTGCGCCACCACACCGCGTGGTTCAATGAACCCGCCAACGCCCGCCGCGCCAAAGCCAGCGGCTGCCTCGCCACTGAGAGCGGCGCGTGGCGGCTCAGCCTCCAGCAGCGCCGCGCCATCCTCGTGAACAACGTCTTCGGCGTGGACCTCGACCCGCAGGCCGTGGAGGTCGCGCAGCTCTCGCTTTACCTCAAGCTGCTCGAAGACGAAACCACCGCCAGCGCGCGCGGCTACCAGCTCGAATTCCACGAGACGCTCCTGCCCTCGCTCGCGAAAAACATCGTTCCCGGAAACTCGCTCATCGGCACCGACATCCTGCTCCAAGGCGACTTCGGCTTCACCCCGCGCGAGGAGCGCAAACTCGGCGCGCTGGATTTCGAGCACGCCTTTCCCGAGGTCTTCCGTGCGCAAGAGGAGAGCAGCCGGGTGCGCGAAGACGGCTTCCATGTGGACGTGGATTTTCCATCCCAGCGCGAGTCCGTGCGCTACGGCGAAGCGGAGGAAAAGCCGGCGAAAAAAGCGGCACTGGTGCGCGGCGGGTTCGATGCGATCGTGGGCAATCCGCCCTACGTGCGCATTCAGGTCATGCAGGAAAGTTCGCCGCTGTCGCTCGCCTATTTGAAAAGCCATTACGTCTCGGCGACGCGGGGCAACTGCGACATCTACGTGGCATTTGTCGAACGGGCCTTGAGCCTGCTTCGGGCGGGCGGAAGTCTCGGCTACATCCTGCCGCACAAATTTTTCAACGCCCAATACGGCGAGCCTTTGCGCGGGCATCTCAGCGCCGGGCAGCACCTGCGCCACATCGTGCATTTCGGCGAGCATCAGGTGTTCGATGGAGCGACGACTTACACCTGTCTTCTCTTCCTGGAAAACGCCCGGATGCCCGCCTGCGACTTCGTCCGCGTGACCGATCTCGCGGAATGGCAGGAGACCGGCGCAGGTGCGCGCGGGAGCATTTCCGCGGAACTGATTGCGGCGGACGCATGGAATTTTTCCGTCGGCAAAAACTCGGCGCTGATCGCGCGGCTCGCGCGGCGGGAGCCGAAGCTGGCCGAGGTCGCGGATATTTTTGTCGGCCTGCAGACGAGCGCCGATGACGTTTACGTTTTGAAAACTGTCAGCGAATCGGCCCGCACCGTTCGCCTGCAATCCGCCGCTCTCGATTCCGCCGTCACGCTCGAATCCGCGCTGCTTTACCCACTCGTCAGCGGCACGGATGTGAAGGCTTACGCGCCGCTTGGCAATCGCCAGCGCATCCTTTTTCCCTACGTCATCAACGATGAGCGGGCCGCGCTGCTCGATTGGAAAATTCTGGGAGCCCGCTATCCGCACGTCGCCGACTACCTGTCCGCCAACAAGCCCCGACTCGCCGCGCGTGAGGGCGGAAAATTCAAAGGCCCGGAGTGGTATCGTTTTGGGCGAAGCCAAAACCTCGGCATCCAGCAGCGGCGCAAGCTGTGCGTGCCGCGACTGGTGAGCCCATTGCACGCGACCCTCGACAACGAAGGCACCCATTTCCTCGACAACGTCGATGTCGGCGGCGTCACCATCAAGCCGTCCTTCGCTGAACGACTCTCGCTCGAAGCGCTGCTCGCCCTGCTGAACTCCACGCTGCTCCGGTGGTACTTTCCATTCGTCAGCGCGCCGTTCCGCGGCGGATGGATGTCGGCCAACCGCCAGTTCCTCGGGCAACTGCCCATCGTCCTACCCGACCACGCGCTGCACGACCAACTCGTGGCCCTCGCCAAGCAAATGCTCGCTGCGAAGAAGGAGGAGACGGCTTCGCAGAGCGAGGCGGACCGGGAATACTTCGCGCGCAAATGCGCCGACCTCGCCGCGAAAATCGACGCGCTCGTTTACCAGCTCTACGGACTTTCGCCCGCGGAGATCGCTCTCGTGGAGGGCCGGGCATGAACCCGAATCCGCCGGCCTCGTGAGCGCGGGTGCCGAGAGTTCCGGCGGGCGCAGCTTCAGCGCGACGCGCTGGAGCATGGTGCTCGCGGCTGCGGGCGATGCGGATGCCGCGCTGGCGGCGCTGTGCCGGGCGTATTGGTTTCCGCTGTATGCGTTCGTGCGGCGGCAGGGCGTCTCGCCGCACGATGCGGAAGATCTGACGCAGGGCTTCTTCGCGCATCTGCTCGGCAAGGGCGCGTTGGCGCAGGTGGATCGGCGGCTCGGGCGGTTCCGCACGTTTCTGCTCGCGTCGTTGAAACATTTTCTCGCGGACGAACGCGACCGCGCGCAAGCGCTGAAGCGCGGCGGCGGGCAGCCGGCGTTTTCGCTCGATGCCTGCGAGGCGGAGGAGCGCTACGCGCTGGAGCCGCGCGATGAGCTTTCACCCGACCGCCTTTTCGACCGGCGGTGGGCTCTGACGGTTATCGAGCAGGCTCTGGCGCGGCTCGGCGCGGAGTACGCCACGAGCGGAAAAGGTGCGATCTTCGACGCGCTCAAGGCGCAGCTCACTGCACCTGGCAGCGGGCCTTCGTATGCGGAGATTGGCGCGGCGTTTGGCATGAATGCAGGCGCGGTGAAGGTCGCCGTGCATCGGCTGCGCCAGCGCTATGGCGCTGCGCTGCGCGCGGAGATCGCGGAGACAGTCGGCACCGCCGGGGAGGTGGATGCGGAGCTGAGGCATCTGCTCGACGCGCTTGGGTCGTGAAAACTTTTCCGGTAACTTTCGCGCAGCGTTTCCTTTTGCACGGGTGAACACAAATCCACACCCGCTATGAACACTCCTCAAAACTGTCTCGAATGCGGCGCGGAGATTCCCTCCGACGCCAAGGGGCTTTGCCCCAAATGCCTGCTGAAACTCGGCCTCGCCAGCCAGTTCGGCGAAGCCTCCGTCGCCGATGCCGGCGTGCGGAAAATCGTGCCGCCGCCGATGTTTCCGTTCGACTTCGGCGAGTACCGCGTGCTGCGCCTGCTCGGGCGCGGCGGGATGGGCGCGGTGTACGAGGCGGAGCAGCTCGCGACCGGTCGGCGCGTCGCGCTGAAGGTGCTTGGGCACACGATTGATTCGCCGGAAATGCGGAAGCGCTTTCTGCGCGAAGGGCGGCTCGCAGCGTCGGTGAATCATCCGAACAGCGTCTATATTTTCGGCACCGAGGAGATCGAAGGTGCGCCCGTCATCGCCATGGAACTCGTCGCGGGCGGCACGCTGCGCGATCAGGTGAAGGGCGGGCCGGTGGCGGTGCGCGAGGCGGTGGATGAGACGCTGCAAATCATCGCCGGGCTCGGTGCCGCCGCGAGTGCCGGCGTGCTGCATCGCGATGTGAAGCCGGCGAACTGTTTCATCTCACCCGACGGCACGGTGAAGGTCGGCGACTTCGGCCTTTCGGTCTCCACGCTCGCGCGCAGCGACACGCAGCTCACCGCCAGCGGCATGATGCTCGGCACGCCGTCCTTCGCGCCGCCTGAGCAACTGCGCGGCGATGAACTCGATGTGCGCGCGGACATCTATTCCGTCGGCGCGACGCTCTACGCGCTGCTCACGGGCCACGCTCCGTTCGAGGGCGACAACGCGGTGAACGTGGTCGCCGCCGTGCTCGACAAAGCGCCGAAGCCGGTCGCGGAATTTCGCCAGGACGTGCCCGCCGGGCTCGTGCAGGTCGTCGGGAAATGCCTCGCGAAAAAGCGCGACGAGCGTTTTGCGAATTACGCGGAACTGCGCGACGCGCTCACGCCATTCAGCTCGCAGGCGCGCGAGCCCGCGCCCGTCGGGTTGCGCATCGTCGCGGGGATGATCGATGGCCTGCTCGCCACCATCATCGGCGCGTTTGTCTGGACCACGGGCGAAACCGTGGAGCACCGGTTTCTTGCAGCCCGCACTGGGATGGCGACGCTGGAATTTTTCGGCGTGATGCTCGCGGGCATCGTGTATTTCGCGATCCCGGAAGGACTGTGGGGCGCGTCGCTCGGCAAAATGCTGTGCGGCCTGCGTGTCGTCGGCACGGGGCGCGGTGCGCCGGGCATCCCGCCTGCGGCGGTGCGTGCGCTGATTTTCATGCTGGTGATGAACGCGGCGGTGTTCATCCAGCTTCTCATCAGCTCCGCGGAGGAGGTGCGGCAGGCCATCGCGCACGACGGGTGGACGTTTGCCGATGCGGTCGGGCCGGCGTTCATGTTTCTGCTTTTCGTCACGATGCGGCGGCGCAACGGCTTCGCGGCGATCCACGACATGCTCACCGGCACGCATGTGGTCGTGCGGCCAAAGGCGAGCGAGCGTCCGCGGCTCGAAGCCGTCTCCACGCTGGTGCCTGGGGCGGACGAAAATGGGGAGCGCATCGGCCCGTTCCGCATCGTCGCGCCAATCGCGGGTGCGTGGTTCGCGGGTTACGACGACGTGCTGCGCCGGAGCGTGTGGCTGCGGAAACGCGACGCGGGCACGCCGTCGCTGCCGCCGGTGCGCCGCGATCTCGGCCGCGCTGGCCGACTGCGCTGGATCGCGGGAGCGCGTGGTGAAAGCGAGAGCTGGGACGCGTTCGATGCGCCGGCGGGGAAGCCGCTCGCCGAACTTTCCGCGCAGCCGTGGGCCGCGGTGCGCTGCTGGCTGCTCGATCTCGCGGAAGAACTCGATGCGGCGGCGAAGGACGGCACGCTGCCCACGGAGATCAGCCTCGATCACGTTTTCATCACCGCCGAAGGCCGCGCGCTGCTGCTCGACGGGCCGTGGCCGTGCGTCGCACCGTCGCCACGCTTCGCCTGCACCGATGTCGCGGGCGCGCAGCGTTTCCTTTCTGCCGTCGCCGATGCCACGCTCGACCGCACCCGCCTGCCGCTGCAGGCGCGCGACTTTTTGCAAAAGCTCGCCGCCGCCACCTTCGACCGCGCGAGCTTTCTCGCGGGCAATCTCCGCTCGCTGCTCGCAAAGCCCGCGGCGATCTCGCGCCGCCGCCGCTTCGCCTCGCTCGCGCTCGCGCCGGCGCTGGCGCTGCTCATCGCCATCCCGATCAGCGTGTTCCTGTTTTTGCAGATGCAGCGCGAGAACGCGAAATGGCTGGATCGCCCGGAGCTGCGGAAGCTGGCGCTCGCCGTGGACGACTACAACAATCTGCAAGGAGGGATGACCATCACCTTTCCCGGCGGGATGAAAACGGCGATGGAGTGGAAGGCCGTGCAGGACGCGAAATACATCTCGGGCCACTTCGGCGAGTTCGTGAGGAGCGCGGAGTTCGACAGCGATCCGGTGTTTGGAAAATGGACCAAAGAGCAGCGCGACGAGGTCCGCGAAATCGTGAAAGCGCATCCCGCGGTGACGCCCGAGGAACTCAAGACCATCGACGCCGCCATCGAACCGACGCTCAGCGGCCACATCACCGGCGCGCCGATGGTTCCTTACATGATCGTGCCTGGAATGCTCATCTTCATGCTCGTGCTCGTCTGCGGATCGCAGTTTGTGTCGCTGCTGATTTTCTGCGCGACGCTGGGGCAGCGGCTGTTCGGTTTCGCCGTGGTGAACAAATGCGGCGAACCGGCCAGCCGCGGGCGGATGCTGTGGCGGTGGCTCATCGTGTGGGGGCCGATCATCGCCCTCGGGGTAGTCGTCATCCTCACTCCCGGGCGGGTCAGCACGACCATGAATGTAGTCTTGATCGGGACTGTTGCCCTTTGGTTCCTGAGCGTCGTTGCCGCGATGGTGCGACCCGAAAACGGTGTCCACGACGACCTCGCCCGCACCTGCCTCGTCCCGCGATGATCGAACGCACTTTTTTCCAACGCGACCCGCTGACCTGCGCGCGCGAGCTGATCGGCTGCGAGCTGGTGTGGAAAGGGTGCGCGGGGATCGTGGTCGAGACGGAGGCGTATGCGGCGGTCAACGATGCAGCGTGCCATACGTTTGCGCGGCCGAGTGCGCGGGCTTTTGTGGAAAGGCACCGCGCGGGCGCGGCGTATGTCTATTTCAACTACGGGATGTACTGGCTGCTCAATGTGCTGGTGAAAGGCGGGAGCGAAGACGGCTTCGTGCTCTTCCGCGCAATCGAGCCCGTGCGTGGTGTGGCGGCGATGACGCGGCGGCGGCTGGCGCATCGGAAGACGAAGCTCGCGCATCCGCGCATGCTGTGCTCGGGGCCGGGGAAGTTGGCAATCGCGCTCGGTGTGGATGGAAGCGATCACGGGCGCGATCTTTGCGCGGCGAAAATGATCGGCTTTCGCGCGCCAGCACAGCCGGTCGCGGTGGTGGAGGATGTGCGCATCGGCATTTCCAAGGCGGCGCATCTGCCGTGGCGCTTTCTGCTGCGGGATAGCGCGTATGTCAGCGTGCCGGCGGGGCGTGCCTGAAAATACAAAAGCCAGACCGGCGTGAACCGGTCTGGCTTTGTAAATTGGGAATCCTCCTCGAAGAGGTGGGATTACTTCGACAGGCCGTGCGAAGCGGGCGCCGGTGCGGGCGCGGGCTTGCTGGCGCAGGCGCCGATGCCGAACGCGACGGCGGCGAGTGCGATGATTGCGAGATATTTCATAGTGTGTGGTTTCCCCTCCTTTCTTTGCCAGTGGGCATGAGGCGCGGATGATCGTGCATCGCGCGGGCATGACAACGATTATTTTTTCCGCCGCGCTCAGGCGATGATCTCGACCGCCGCGCCGACGGGCACGCGCGCGTAGAGGTCGATGATGTCCTTGTTGCCCATGCGCACGCAGCCGTAGCTGGCGGGGGTGCCGAGGCGGGATTCGGCGTTGGTGCCGTGGATGTAGATGTAGCGGTCGTGGGTGTTGGCGTTGTCCGCGTCGAGGCCGTCGAGCCAGAGGATGCGGGTCTGCACATGATCCTTCTCGTCGCTTTCCTGGCCGATCTTTCCGGTGGGCACGCGGGCGATGAAAATCTCGCCGGGCACCGCGCCGTCGCCGACTTTTTCCGCGACGCGGAAACGGCCCGTCGGGGTCTTGTTGCTGCCGGGTTCGGTGCCGGGGCCGAAGCGCGAGGTGGAGGTGACGTAGCAGCGGAGAACCTCGCCGCCGTCGATCAGGTCGAGCGTTTGCGAAGGGACGTGGATGCGGATTTGCATTGCGAGGGGAGGCTTATACAGTGCGCCTCCTTTTTTATGAGCAAGAATTTACACGTCGCGATTGTCGGAGCCACGGGAGCTGTGGGAGTCGAAATGATGAAGACTTTGGAGAAGCGAAACTTTCCCGTCGGCCAGCTCACGCTGCTCGCTTCGGCGCGCTCCGCGGGCAAGATACTGCCGTTTCGCGGAGAGCAGATCGTCATCAAGGAACTGCGCGAGGATTCGTTTGCCGGCGTGGATGTGGCGTTGTTCAGCGCGGGCGCGGGCATCTCGAAAAAGTATGCGTCGCTGGCGGTGCAGGCGGGCGCGGTGGTGGTGGATAATTCGAGCGCGTTTCGCATGGAGGCGGACGTGCCGCTCGTGGTGCCGGAGATCAACGGCGCGGACGTGAAGAAGCACAAGGGCATCATCGCGAACCCGAATTGCACGACCGCGATCACGCTCATGGCGCTGCATCCGCTGCATCAGGAATTCCGCGTGAAGCGCATTTTTGCCTCCAGCTATCAGGCGGTGAGCGGCACGGGCGCGCAGGCCATCGCGGAGCTGCGTGCGCAGGTCGAGGCCATCGCCGCTGGGCAACCGGTCGAGCGGCACGTTTATCCGCACCAGATCGCGTTCAACGTGCTGCCGCACGTCGATAGCTTCCTCGAGACCGGCTACACGAAGGAGGAGATGAAGATGCAGAACGAAGGCCGTCGCATCATGCACCACCCGACTTTCAAAGCCTCCGTGACCTGCGTGCGCGTGCCCGTGTACCGCGCGCACAGCGTGGCCGTGCATGCGGAATTCGAGCGCCCCGTCTCGCTCACCGCCGCGCGCGAGGTGCTCGCCAAAGCGCCCGGTCTCGATGTCGTGGACGACCCCGCGAAGTGCGAATATCCGCTCCCGCTCTACGCCGCCGAGCACGACAACTGCCAGGTCGGCCGCCTCCGCCTCGACTGCGCGCTGGACAACGGCCTCGCCTTTTGGGTCGCCGGCGACCAGCTCCTCCGGGGCGCGGCGCTCAACGCGGTGCTGATCGCGGAACTGCTTTAGTTTTTTGACAGGATTTCAGGATTGTTTGGATGGGACAGGATTTTGTCCGCACGCAATCCCGTCCATCCTCCTAATCTTGTAATCCTGTCCAAAAAAACGGACGCGTGGCGATGCCGATGACGCCCGGCTTTTCCACCTGCTCTTCCTCCCGCTCAGGCGCGCGTGCGGGCGAAGACGAGGAACAGGACGGCAAGCACCAGCAGGACGAAAAGGACCGTCTGGATGGTGTCGCTCTGCGAGCGGGGCGGGCGGCGGGCGGGAGTGTGGTTCATGGGGGGAGTTTGAGGAAAAGCGGCGTCAGTCCTTCGGCCAGTCGCGCCAGAGCCAGCGCATGGTGTCGGGGAAAAGCATCGAACCCTGCTTGCCCGAGTGGCCGCCGTCGCCGAACTCGAACCTGTAATCGTAGCCCGCGAATTTCAGCGCCGCAGCCATGTCCTGATTCGAGAGCGGCCAGTTGCCGTGGAGGTTGTCGAGGTCGTTCGCGCCGTCCTGCAAAAACACGCGCAGCGGCTTGGGCTTGTCCTTGGTCTTGCGGATCGCCGCCGGATACACGTAGCCGCCGCGGATGTTCGTGAAGCTCCCGATCCAGCTCACCACCTTGCGAAAATCATCCGGCCGCTCCCACGCCACCGTGAACGCCGCGATCCCGCCGCTGCTCAGCCCCGCGACCGCGTGGCCCGCGGGATCCTTCGTGATGTTCAAGCCTTTGGTCGCCTCCGGCAAAAGCTCCTCGATGACAAAGCGCGCATTCGCATCGCCCAGCGAATCGTATTCGAAGCTGCGGTTGCTCACGTCCTTCGCGCCCGGCTGCGTGGCCTTGATGTTCCCCGGATTGACGAACACCGCGACCGTCACGGGCATCTCCTTTTTCGCGATCAGATTGTCGAAAACCACCGGCACCCGCGTGCCGCCGTCGGCCTTCGCGTAGCCGCCGCCGTCAAAGAAAACCATGAGGCATGCGGGCTTCGCGGCATCGTACTGCTTCGGCACATAGACTTGGTACTCGCGCGTGGTGCCGGGGAAAATCTTGCTCTCCTCAAAGACCGCCTTCTTCACCTCGCCATGCGGCACCTCCTGCGGCTGCGAATCCGGCCCGAGCGGATAGTCATCGGCTGCAAACGCTGTGGCAGAAAGGATCGCGAGCGCAGTGGCTGCGTGGGGGAAACGAGGCATCGCGGAGACTGCGCTATTTTTTGCGCCGGGCGCAATTCCGAAATCGTGGAACTTGATAGGGGCAGCGGCGCGAGCGAGTATCCCCGCCCTTTTCCCATGCACCATCCGCCCGCTCTGCTCCGTTCGCTCGCCGAGAAAGTCGGCACTCCGTACTGGCTCTACGATGCCCGCGTGATCCGCCAGCGGATCGCGGACATCCGGTTTCTGACGGACACGGATGGGGTGCAGGCGCGCTTTGCGATGAAGGCCTGCCCGGCGACGAAGGTGCTGCGGGAGGTGCGCGCGGCGGGCGTTTGGATCGACGCGGTCTCGGGCAATGAGGTGCTGCGCGCGCTCCACGCGGGGCATCCGGGCGGGCACACGCCGCCGGTGATTTGTCTGACGGCGGATGTCTTTCGCGACAACGCGCTGGACGTGATCCGCGAGCACGGCGTGCTGCCAAATATCGGTTCGCCGGGGCAGATCGCGGACCTGGTGCGCGCGGGGTATCGCGGACCGATCTCGCTGCGGATCAATCCCGGCTTTGGCCACGGCCATGTGAACTCGTGCGACACGGGCGGGCCCAGCTCGAAGCACGGCATCTGGCACGGCGAGCTGCTTGCGGTGAAAGACGCGGCTGCCGGTGCGGGGCTCGCGGTGACGATGCTGCACGCGCACATCGGCAGCGGGCCGCAGTATCAGGAATTGCACGACAATCTCACGCGGCTGGCGGCGGATTTCGTGGCGCTGCTCCCGCATTTTCCCGACCTCGCGGCGGTGAGCCTGGGCGGCGGCATCCCGCATAATTACAAGGATCACGGGGCGCAGGTGCCGATGGAGCCGCTGCATGAGCTGTTCGATTCGTGCCACCGGCGGCTCTGCACGGCGGCGCGGCGGGAGCTGCGCGTGGAGATCGAGCCGGGGCGGTATTTCGTCGCACCGGGCTGCACGCTAGTCACGCGCGTGACGGATGTGAAGACGACGCGCACGAATGAAAAAGGGAGCGGGGCGACGTTCGCGATGGTGGATGCGGGGTTTGTGGATCTGGTGCGCCCGGCGATGTACGGGAGCTACCACGCCATCGACATTGTGGGGCGCGACGACGAGGACCCGAACATGGCGCGCGAGCCCATCGTCATCGCCGGGCCGCTGTGCGAAAGCGGGGACATTTTCACCCGCGACGACCGCGAGCTGCTCGCCCCGCGGATGCTGCCGCGGCCTGTCGCGGGCGACCTGCTCACGCTCCGCGACGCGGGCGCGTATGGGTATGCGATGTCGTCGAATTACAACTCTATCGGACGCGCGCCGCAGCTCTGGCTGGAGGAAGATGGGCGCGTGGAGATGATCTCGCGCCGCGAGACGGTGGACGATTTGCTGAAGGCGGAAGTGAGCGTGGCGCTTTAACTAACGGCTTGGCATCGCGCGGCGCGCTGCCTATGCACGCGGCATGAACATTCACATTCTCCGCTCGTTGGTTCTCGGTTCCGCGCTCGTTGTTTTGTCCGCCGGCTGCGCGACATCCTCCTCCGGCCTCAAGGCCAAGACGGTGCCAGCGTCCGCGTTTCTCGCCGGCACGGGGCCGATGAAGGCGCACCGCAATCGCGAGCCGTTCAACGGCGTGTGGGCGAGTCCGAAGTTTGAAGCGGTGCGCGGGAATTACCGCGGCATCTCCATCGCGCCGGTGACGACGCAGTATCTGCGCGCGGTGGACCGTCCGCTCGTGACAGTGATGGAGGGGCCGAAGGCGAAGGACCGGCCGGCGGCGCAGACGGCGGAGATTCTGCGCAATGAGTTCCTCGCGGCCTTCCGCAATGCACCGGGCGGGCGCTACGCAGTGGCCTCGGGAAAAGGCGCGGGCGTGCTGACTTTGGAGCTGGCGCTGGTGGAATTGAACCCGACCAATGTTGTGGGCAACGCGGTGAAGTACGGCGCGCCCGGCGGAGCGGCGATGGCTCCAGTCACGAAGGGAAACATCGCGATCGAAGGCAAGCTGCGGGACAGCAATTCCGGCGAGGTTCTTTTCGCCTTTGCGGACAATGAGCAGGACAAATTCGGACTCATCAGCCTGCGCGATTTTTCGTCCTACGGGCACGCGCGCTCGGCGATCAAGGACTGGGCGAAACAGTTCGCCGAACTCATGCGCACGCCCGCATCGCACAAGGTCGAGGACTCTTCGACGATCTCGCTGAACCCGTTCTGAAAGCAGCTCGGGTTTCGGCTCAAATACGGCGCGGCAAGCGCGGACATTCCGCGCGCGAAAAGTGATCCCTCAACGCAACCATCATGTCCAAAACCAACACCATCATTTACACCAAGACGGACGAGGCGCCCGCGCTCGCGACTTACTCGCTGCTGCCCATCGTCCAGGCTTTCACTAAGCACGCCGGTGTGTCGGTGGAGACGCGCGACATCTCGCTCGCGGGACGCATCCTCGCGCGTTTCCCGGAGGCGCTCACGGCGGAGCAGCGCGTCGCCGATGCGCTCGCCGAGCTGGGCGCGCTCGCGACGAAGCCCGAGGCAAACATCATCAAGCTGCCGAACATCAGCGCGTCGGTGCCGCAGTTGAAGGAGGCCATCGCTGAGTTGCAGGCGAAAGGCTTTGCGCTTCCCGATTTTCCCGCCGACCCAAAGACCGATGCGGAAAAGGACGCGCGCGCCCGCTACGACAGGATCAAAGGCAGCGCGGTGAACCCGGTGCTGCGCGAGGGCAACTCCGACCGCCGCGCGCCGAAGGCTGTGAAGGAATACGCGCGCAAGAATCCGCACTCGATGGGCGCGTGGTCCGCCGACTCGAAGACGAACGTGGGCACGATGAGCGCGCAGGATTTTTTCTCGAACGAGAAATCCGTAGTCGTGCCTGCTGCGACGGATGTGAAAATCGAGTTCATCGCCGCCGATGGAACGGCCAAGGTGCTCAAGGAAAAGACGCCGCTCAAAGTCGGCGAAATTCTCGACGCGACGGTGCTGAACAAGAGGGCGCTCGTGACTTTTCTCGACGGACAGATCGCCGCGGCGAAAAAGCAGGGCGTCCTTTTCTCGCTGCACATGAAGGCCACGATGATGAAGGTCTCGGACCCGATTATCTTCGGCCACGCTGTCCGCGTTTTTTTCAAAGACGTGTTCGCGAAACACGGCGCGCGCTTCGCCGAGCTTGGCGTGGATTTGAAAAACGGCTTCGGCGATCTCGTCGCGAAAATCCAAACGCTGCCCGCGGAGAAAAAGGCGGAGATCGAGGCGGACATCCGCGCCGCGTACGCGAGCGGCCCCGGCGTCGCGATGGTGAACTCGGACAAAGGCATCACGAATCTGCACGTCCCGAGCGATGTGATCGTCGATGCGTCCATGCCGGCGATGATCCGCTCGTCGGGCAAAATGTGGGACGCCGCAGGCAAGCTGCAGGACACGCTCGCCGTCATCCCCGACAGCAGCTACGCGGGCGTCTATCAGGCCACGATCGACTTCTGCAAAAAGCACGGCGCATTCGATCCGCGTACGATGGGCAGCGTGCCGAACGTCGGCCTCATGGCGCAGGCCGCAGAGGAATATGGCTCGCACAACAAGACCTTCGAAATCCCCGCGGACGGCACTGTGCGCGTGACCGATGCCAGCGGCAAAGTCCTGCTCGAACACGCCGTCGAAACCGGCGACATCTGGCGTGCGTGCCAGACAAAGGACGCGCCCGTGCGCGACTGGGTGAAACTCGCCGTCCACCGCGCCCGCGCGACCGGCACGCCCGCCGTTTTCTGGCTCGATGAAAAGCGCGCCCACGACGCGCAGATCATCGCGAAGGTGAGAACGTATCTGGCCGATCACGACACTGCTGGCCTCGACATCCGCATTCTCACGCCGTTCGCCGCGACCGAGTTCACGCTCGCGCGCCTCAAGGCTGGCGAGGACACGATCTCCGTCACCGGCAACGTGCTGCGCGACTACCTCACCGACCTCTTCCCGATCCTCGAACTCGGCACCAGCGCGAAGATGCTTTCGATCGTTCCGCTGATGAATGGCGGCGGACTTTTTGAAACCGGCGCGGGCGGCTCCGCGCCGAAGCATGTGCAGCAATTTCTTGAGGAAAATTACCTGCGCTGGGATTCGCTCGGCGAGTTTCTCGCGCTCGCCGTTTCGCTCGAACACCTCAGCGAGACTTTCAAAAACCCGAAGGCGAAAATCCTCGCCGACACGCTCGACGAAGCGACCGGGAAGTTTCTCGAGACCGACCGTTCACCCGGCCGCAAGCTCGGCACCATCGACAACCGCGGCAGCCATTTCTACCTCGCGCTTTACTGGGCGCAGGCGCTCGCCGCGCAGAGCAAGGATGCGGAATTGAAAGCGATCTTCACACCGGTCGCGGAAAAGCTCACCGCCAGCGAAGCGAAGATCGTCGGTGAACTCGCCGCCGTGCAGGGCCGGCCCGTGGACCTCGGCGGCTATTACCAACCGGACGCCGCCCGTGCCTCCGCCGCGCTGCGCCCGAGCGCGACTTTCAACGAAATCCTGAGCGCGCTCTGAGCGGGGAGAACGATTTGGCCAAGTTCCAATCTTGATCCTTGGCGCGGCGCCTCGCACCTTATGCGCCGGATGAACCCCGACGAATTCCCCACGCCCTGGCAGCGCAAGACCATGTGGAGCGCACTCGCGACGCTTTCGGTGGTCGCGATCGGCGCTGTTTCCGTCGGGCTCGTGTGGCTGGTTTCCACGGTCATCGGCTTTCTTCAGCCGATCCTGATTCCCTTCGCGATCGCGGGTGTCGCGGCCTATCTGCTCGAACCGGTCGTCGCGAAAATCGTCTCGTGGGGCACGTCGCGGCAGCGCGCGGTGATGTCGGTTTTCGCGCTCGTGAGCATCGCGCTCGCGGGCGTGATGGTGTGGATCATCCCGGCGATCTGGGTGCAGACGGTGAAGCTCGTCCACAAGGTGCCGACGTATCGCGATGGGATCATTCAAAAGGTCGGGCAGTTCAACGACTGGGCGCAATCGCTGGAGCAGAAATTCGGCGTGCATGGCGTGCTGCCGCAGATTCCCGAGAAGATCGAAAGCCCGCTGACCATTCCGGACTCCGCGCCTGCGCCGAAGCCGGAAACCACGCCCGCGCCGACTGACACCCTGCCCATCGCTCCCGCACCTGTCGCTCCGCTTTCGCCGGTGGAGAGCGCGGCAAAACCCACGTCGGTGCTGAACTTGCAAAACTTTCTCAAGGGCGACTGGCTGCGCAATACGCTGCCGATCGTGCTCGCGAAAACCTGGAGCGTGGTCACGGACAGCGTCGGCGGCTTTCTCGGCGTCTTCGGCTTTCTGCTCTCGATGATCATCGTGCCGATCTATCTCTACTACTTTCTCATCGAGTCGCGGAACATCGCGCTGTCGTGGGGCGACTACCTGCCGCTGCGCGCGTCAGAGTTCAAAGACGAAGTCATCGCCGCGTTCAATGAGATCAACGGCTACCTCATCGCATTCTTCCGCGGTCAGCTTCTCGTGAGTCTAATCAATGGGACGATCACCGGCATTCTGCTCGTCAGCGTCGGCCTGGATTTCGGGATGCTCGTCGGGCTGATGCTCTGCTTCCTCGGCATCATCCCGTATCTCGGAATCACGCTCTGCTGGATTCCCGCGGTCATCATCGCCTCGGTGCAGGGCGGCGCGGGCACCTGGATTCCGGGCGATCCGTGGTGGGTCTTCCCGCTCGTGGTGACTTCCATTTTCATTGTCGTGCAGCAGGTCGATGGGCTGCTCATCACGCCGAAAATCGTGGGCGAATCCGTGGGTCTGCATCCGATGACGGTCATGGCGTCGGTCTTTGTCTGGAGCTTGCTCATCGGCGGTCTGCTCGGCGCGATCGTCGCCGTGCCGCTGACGGCGACGATCAAGGTGCTGCTGCGCCGCTACATCTGGCAGGCGAAACTTTTTCCCAACACGGTGCTCGCGACCGAGGAGAGCTTCGCCGTGGAAAAAGCGCGGCTGTCTGCAACGCCGGACGGCCAGTGAACCCGCCCGCGCCCCGCGTCGTCATCCCGAGCACCACGAAGCGCGATGCGCTCGTCGCGATCATCGCCGGTCTGCTCGTCCTCGTTTTCGTCGGCTACGGCATCATGCAAATGTCGCGACCCGTGGTCGGCAACAAGCTGACCGGCGTGGTCGTGGGAAAAGTCTTCACGCCGCAGAAGGAGCAGATCATCGACTTCAGCGGGCGCAAGATCACGAGCACGCGCGAGATCGACGGCGAGTATGTGCTGAAGGTGCGCGTCGAAAAGGAGAACCGCGTCTATGAAGTGCCGGTGGAGAAGCCGATGTACGAGTCGAAAAAGGAGGGGGATGAGATGACGTTTCTGCGCCCCGAGTCGGAGCAGCGATAGGACGTGGTTGCCCACCTCGTCCGTCGTGGCTTCGACTGAACCCGGAGGGTTCAAGGATATTAGCCAGGGGTAACACCCCCGGAACCGGCCCCGTCCAACGGACGCACCCCGGAGGGGTGCTGGAACCCAGTGCCGAGGCCGATCTTCCGGCACCCCGCCGGGGTGCGCGCCTTCTTGTGCAGAATCCGGGGGTGTTACCCCCGGCTAATTTCCGGCGTCCCTCCGGGACGGTCGAAATACAATGTGTCTGCTGACAAACATGACCGAGCTATGCGGAGAAACTCTCCCCGCACGAGCAGTGCGCCACGGCGTTCGGGTTCGTCACTTTGAAGCCGCCTTTTTGCAAATCGTCGCTGTAGTCGAGCTCGGAGCCGCTGACGAAGAGCGCGCTCTTCGGATCGATGACCACGCGGACGCCCGCGCTCTCGACCATGATGTCGCGGTTCGCGGGGCCGTTCACGAGGTCCATCTTGTACTGCAGGCCGGAGCAGCCGCCGCCGATCACGGCCACGCGGAGCGCACCTTCGGGGCGGCCCTGACGGGTGAGCAGCGAGGTGAGTTTCGTGCCGGCGCGCTCGGTGATCTTGCAGAGCTTCTCGTTGCCGATCTTGAATTTGATTTCAGGGTTTTGGGTCACAGCGTTCAAAATGCCGCTCCGGCGATCCAGCGCAACACCTGGATAATCACGAGGGCGAAGAGGGCGGGGATGGCAAAGAGCGGACTCTCCGGGATGAAACAGAAAATGAGTCGCGCGCGCAGGGGGAGCGAACCGTCATCCCGCCGGTGGCACGAGCGGGCGAGGGCGAGGAATGGCCAGCAGAGGATTCCAAAGACGATGCCGTAGAGGCTCCACCAAAACGGGATGAGGAGGACGTCGAGTCCCGTGACGTTTGATGCGCGAACTCCGTTGAGGGGCATCGTGAAAAGCGTGACGAGGAAAAGATCCGCGGCCCCCAGAACCGCTCCCGCACAGCATCCAAAGAGGACGAGCGCAATGAACCCTGGCATGCAGCGACGCAGGCCCAGGTCTTCGCTCGCGCCCGCCATTTCCGCAGGCTCGATGAATGTGTCGTCGATGGGTTCATCCGGCACGGCGAGGAGTTCCAGTCCGGTATCGAGCGCCTCCTCCGCAATGAGGACGTGCGGGCGCGTGAGCCAGTTGCCGTACATTGTGGCGAAATTGTCGTGAACCACCGTGCTGGCGATGCCGTGGGACAGGAGGAGGGAGCGCAGGAGATGCGCGCTGATTTCGTTCTGGCAGGGGAGCAGCAGGTCCATGCGTCGGTCTGCTCTCAAGCACCGACGGCTGCGGCGAGCGCGGGCTCGGGATGGTGGGCGAGGTTTTCGGCGGCGATGCCGTCCAGCTCCGCGAGCGTGGAGACGTGGGAAAACTTTGCGCGCAGCGTTTTCGCATCCGGCATCCCGCGGGAGTAGGCCATGAGCCGCGAGCGCATGGAGTGCATGGCGGAAGCCTCGTCGCCGCGGCGCGCGACGTGGAGCGCGCAATGGCGGCGGAGGTGCGCCCACTGCGCGTCGAGCGGTGGCGGCGGGAGGAGTTCGCCGGTGGCGAGAAAGTGTTTGATCTCCGCGAAAATCCACGGCGCGCTCATCGCCGCGCGGCCCAGCATCATGCCGCGGACGCCTGTATTCATGCGGCTCGCCACGTCGCGCGCGCTGGCGAGGTCGCCATTGCCGATGACCGGGATGCGCACCGCCGCGGCGGTCTGCGCGATCACGTCCCAGTCCGCCGCGCCGCTGTAGCCCTGCTCCTTCGTGCGCCCATGCACCGCGACCGCGGCGATGCCCGCATCCTCCAGAATCCGCGCGGTCACCGGTGCGTTCACCGTCGCCGCGCTCCAGCCGATGCGGATCTTCGCCGTCACCGGCACTGGGGCGCACGCGCGGACCACGGCGCGGGCGACCTTTTCCAAAAGCGGACAGTCGCGGAGCAGCGAGGAGCCGCCGTTTTTCGAGACGACCTTGTTGACCGGGCAGCCGAAATTCAGGTCGATGAAATCCGGCTGCTTCCACTCGATGACCATGCGCGCCGCCTCGCCGAGATGCTCCGGGTCCGCGCCGAAAAGCTGCACGCCGAGCGGGCGTTCCGTTTCCTCGAACTCGAGATACTCCAGCGTCCGCTCATTGCGCCGGAACACGCCCTCGGCGCTGACGAATTCCGTGACCATCACATCCGCGCCATGCTCCTTGGCGAGCTGCCGGAAAATGGTGTCCGTGACCCCGGCCATCGGGGCGAGGTAAAGCG
>JANXSB010000512.1 GCA_025352865.1 Chthoniobacter sp.
GCTCGTGCTCACCGGCGGGGTAGAACGGACGCCGGATGGATTGCGTTTCAGCAACGCGGGCGATGCTCGACTCCGTTCCGGTGCAGTCCCTCACCGCGACGGTGCAATCCGGATGCGGATCACCTTCGGCGGCTTGGACACGCAACTACGCGCACGGGCAAGCTCCAAAGTCGGCGCTTATCAGCTGCTCATGGCCTTGGGGGGAAACGAGATCTTTTTAATGCGCTGGGATGAGTCCGCCAAGCGACCCATATCACTGCGCATATTTCCGCTACGTGTGGCCCTCCAGATCGGGCAGGACTATGAACTGGAGCTACGCATTGTGGGCTCCACCCTCACCGCCAAGTTCAACGGCGCGATCCTCGGCACGGTGACCGATGGCACTCTGACGGAGGGCTACTTCCAGGTTGCGAGTTACGATCACGATCGGAGCCCGGCGCTGGTCAAGTCCTTGGACTTCCTCGACCTCGACGCGCCGGGCAGCACCAGCCCCACGCGCTCCACCGCAAAGTAGCGGTGACCTGGCATTGAGTTGCACCGCCTTTCCCAATAAGCTGCGCGCTCAATGAATCCGCACCAGCCGCTCATCGATCAGCTTTACCGCGAGGAGATTTTGCACGCCCGGAAGCAGACGCCCCAGCAGCGGGTGCGCGCGGCTTTCGATCTCGCCCCGTTTGCCCATCGGCTCATGCGCGATGGCATTCGTGCGCAGAATCCGCATGCCGACGACGCCGAGGTTTGGCGCATCGCATGTCAGCGCATCGCGATCGCCCGGCGCCTGGGTGAATGGAAAATCTACCAGCCCCAAGCACCTCCCCGTGACTGACAATGAAATTTCCCGCGCGGCACTCGAGGCGATCCTCGCCTCGGGTGTCGAATATGTGCTCGTGGGCGGGCTGGCGGTGATCGCCCACACCTTCGCCCGCACTACGCTGGACGTTGATTTCGTCGTCGCCGCGCCTTTGGGTGCGATCGGCCAGATCGCTCCACATTTCCCGCCCTCATTTCAGCTCGTTCCACAGCCGCAGATGGAAATGCTCACGGGCACCTATCGCTGGATCGTGAATGTGGAGGGCTCGACGTTTCGCGCGGAGATTTTTCACCTCGCTGACGACGCACACCATCACGAGCTTTTCCGCCGTCGCATCGCGACCCCGTTGCCCAGCTTGGGGCACACCGTCTGGATTCCAGCAGCGGAGGATTTGGTCATCCAAAAACTGCGCTGGGCGCGGCGCAAGGATCTCGACGACGCGCAGAACATTCTCGCCGTGCAGGGCGATGTGATCGACTACGCGCACATCGAGATGTGGTGCGCCCGCCACGGGACGCTGGAGCGGCTGGTAGAGGTGCGCGCGGGGATTCCGCCGGGGCTGTAGCACGGCGGAACTCGCGATCTGCGGTCACTCCCTCCGCGCCATCCAAGTCAAAGCGCGAAGGCCGCGGTGCCCGATGCGCGTTCTTCGATGACGGGATTCGTGAGCGCGCCGATCTTTTCGATCTCGACCGTGACCGTGTCGTCCGGCTGGAGCCAGCGCGGTGGCGTGCGCGCCATGCCGACGCCGCTGGGCGTGCCGGTCAGGATGACGGTGCCGGGCAGGAGCGTGGTCGAGCCGCTGAGGAATTCGATGAGCGCGGGCACGTCGAAAATCATGTCGCTCGTCGAGGAGTCTTGCAGCGTCTCGCCGTTCACTTTCGTGGAAATGCGGAGCGCGTTCGGGTTCGCGATTTCGTCCGGCGTGACGAGCGCGGGGCCGAGCGGGCAGAAGGTGTCGAAGGATTTTCCGCGGCACCACTGCGAGCCGCCGCCTTCCTTCTGCCAGTCGCGCGCGCTTACGTCGTTCGCGCAGGTGTAGCCGAGCACGTAGTCGAGCGCGTCGGCGCGCGCGACGTTCTTGCAGCGCCGCCCGATGACGACGGCGAGTTCGCATTCGTAATCCACCTTCGCGCTCGCCAGCCAGCGCGGCAGTTCGATCGGGTCGCCGGGGTTTTGCACCGACGCGGGGTTTTTGCAAAAGAGCACGGGAAACTGCGGCAGCGGCGCATTTGTCTCGATGGCGTGCTGGCGGTAGTTCAGCCCGATGCACAGCACTGCGCGCGGTTCGAGCGGCGCGAGCAATTTTGCCACGACCACGCTTTCACTCGTCGGTTCCAGTTTTTCGAAAAGCGTGCCGC
>JANXSB010000549.1 GCA_025352865.1 Chthoniobacter sp.
GTGCTGCGGGAGGCGCATCGCCCTCACCTGCCGCCTCGCTGCGCTCGCCCCGGACGGCACGGAGTGCCGTCCCTACCGCGGCTGCGCCGCGCGGCTTCCATACGCGGAGCAGCGCCACGAGTGCGAGCATCGCGACCACGCTGCTCGCGAGATCGACGAGCCACGGGCCGTGCAGATTGCTGACGAGAAACTGCGTGGTGGCAAAGCTCGCGCCGCACACGAGGCAGGCGGGCCAGACCTCGCGCATCCCGCGCCAGCCGACCTGCGCGGCCACCAGCCAGAACGGCACGATCAACGAGAAGACCGGCAACTGCCGCCCGACCATCGCGCTCAGCGCGTGCAGGTCGAGGCCGGTCACGCTGTTCAGAGTCGTGAGCGGGATGCCGAGCGAACCAAACGCGACCGGCGCGGTGTTGCCGATGAGCGCGAGCTTCGCGGCTTCGAGCGGCTTGAAGCCGAGGCCCACGAGCATCGCGCCCGTGATCGCGACGGGCGCACCGAAGCCCGCGCAGCCTTCGATGAAAGCGCCGAAGCAAAACGCGATGAGCAGCGCCTGAATGCGCCGGTCTCCGGCCAGCCCGGCGATCTGCATTTTCAAAGCGGCGAACTGCCCCGTCTCGACCGACAGCTCGTAGATGAAGATCGCGTTCAGCACGATCCAGCCGATCGGAAAAAGCCCGAACACCGCGCCGTATCCCGCGGACGCGAGCGCCAGCGGCACCGGCATTTTGAAAGCGAACACCGCCACCCCGAGTGCGCTGACGAGACCCGCGAGCGCCGCCCAATGCGCCCGCCAGTGCGCGAACCCGAGCAGCCCGAGCAGCACCACAACAGGCGCGGCGGCGACCAGGGTGGAAAGCAGCGGGCTGCCGAGCGGGGCGTAGTTTTGCGGCCAGTTCAAGGAGTGACGAATGACGGATGACGGATGGCGATGGAAGCGCGAATGCCGATGGGCGTGCCGAAACAAAAAACCTTGTCATCCTGAGCGGAGTTCCGCCGTGGGCCAGCGGGGGCGGAACGGAGTCGAAGGACCTCTAACTTTTTCTTCGGGGCGCAGGTGGTGGGTGAAGCCACGCACCTCTCGCCGCCGCCTTTCCCGAAGAAAAAGTTAGAGGTCCTTCGACTGCGCTGCGCCCGCCTTTCCGCCTCCGCTCCGCTCAGGAGGACAGGTTATTTCGGTTCACTCGCCGCGCGAGCCGCCGCTCATTCGGGCTTGGTCATTCTTTCGTCATTCGTCATTACTCATTCGTCATTCCCCGCATGTCCCGCGTCCAACGTCTCGAACTCATCCTCTTCACCGCCACGTTTTTCGCGTTCGCGTACTTTCATCAGGGCGGCGGGTGGAATCAGAATTCCCGTTTCGCCGAGGTGCGCGCGATGGTCGAAGAGCACCGCTTTGCCATCGACGACTTCCTCATCTACCAGCGCGACACCGAGAGCGGCGAATTGCACCGCATCCCGATGCGCGACGCGGAATACACCATCGACGGCGCGCGTCACCGGCTGGCGTGGGTGGATATGGCGTGGACGCTTTTTCCGATCAACGAGACACCCGCCGACGGCGAAGTGAAACTCGAACCGATGATCGAGATCTGCACCTCGGGCGATCTCGGCTACGTGCCGCAGACCGGCCATTTTCATCCGAACAAACCGCCCGGCACCTCGATCATTGCGCTGCCCGCGTACTTCCTCCTCTACCACGTCGAGCGTGCGCTCGGGGTGAACCCGGACGCGTGGTGGCCGCTCACGCTCAATGCGTGGCTCACCACCATCTGCTCGGTCGGTGTGCTGTCCGCGCTCGGCTGTGTGGTTTTTTTTCGCATCGCGCGTGAGTTGTCCGGCGGCGCGCTGCTGCCCGCCGCCGCAGCCACGCTCGCCTTCGCGTTTGGCACGACTTTTTTCCCGTTCGCCACGCTTTTTTTCGACCACGCGCTCACCGCTTCGCTGCTGCTCGCGGCGCTTTATTTCGTGCGGGAGAAAAGCGGTGCGCCTCCCGCCGGGCGTGCTTCTGCGCTGCGTCTTCACGCCGCCGGTTTCTGCGCGGGGCTCGCGGTCGTCACCAATTATCTCGCGATCGTGCCCGTCGTTTTCCTCGCGCTCTACGCGCTGCTCGCCACGCGGCAGAGCGGGTGGCATTGGCGCGCAGCCGTTCATTTTTCGCTCGGCGGCATCGTGCCCGCGGTCGTGTTACTCGGCTACAACACCGTCAATTTCGGCGGCCCGTTTCGCCTCGCGAATGACTACCAGAGCCCGCTCTTCAAAGACACCGACGCCTTCCTCGGAATGTTCCACTGGCCGAGCACCTATGTCGCCGGGCTGATCAGCGTCTCGCCGTATCGTGGCATCTTTTTCCTCTGCCCGGTGCTCGTGCTCGGGCTTTACGGCATCGCGCGCTGGATGGGCGCAAAGGAGCACGTCGCCGAAGCGCGGCTGTGCCTCGCGGTCTTCAGTTTTTTCTTTTTCGTGAACTGCTGTTTCAACGGCTACCACGGCGGCTTCTCTGCCGGGCCGCGCTACCTCGTGCCCGGGTTGCCCTTCCTCGCGCTGCCGCTCGTCGTCGCGTTCGCGCGGCTGCCGATTTTCACCGCGCTGCTCGCGCTCATCTCGGTGGTCAATCAGACGCTCCTCACCGCGACCGACGCGCAGAATCCGCTCGCCGTCGGTGGCCACGCGCGCAACGACCGCCGGCAGGATTTTGTGAACAATCTCATCGGCGATTACGCGTGGCCGCTCTTCGCCACCGGGCGTGCGTGGCCGATGCTCGATCAGCTCCTCGACGTGCATTTGGAAAAGGAGGCAAAGAAGCTCGACGAGGCTGGCGTCGAGGCCGCGGAGCGCGACCGCCGCATCGCCGAGATGCGCCGCGACCTGTGCGAAGGCATGGAGCGCGGCGACGCGAGCCCCTTTCTCCTCGGCGCGATCGAAGGCCCGGTGAGCGTGAACCCCATCGGCTATTACGAGGGCATGCTCGAATTTCACCACTACCCGCCGCATAGCCCCGAGACGCGCTGGAACAGCTTCAACCTCGGCGAATTCATCTGGCCGCAAAGTCGCCTGAGTCTGCTGCCGCTGCTGCTCGTGAGCGGCGGGCTGGGCGGGTGGTTGCTGGTTGCTTCGCGGCGTTCGTCGGCTTAGTTGCGCGCCTTTCCATGAGCACCGAAACAACTCCGCGCGGCGTTGAGCACGCGCATGTCATCGACATTGTGGCGCACGATGCGCCGTCCGGTTCCGTTGCGCTCATCATGCTGGAGCCGCGTGCGTGGGATGGCTCGGAGCTGCGGCTTTTTCAGCTTCAAGAAAAGATCAACGCCTACCTGTCCTTCGCGCTCGATGGGGAAATGGCGGAGGCCTATCCCGCGCTCGTCGGTCTGCCGCTCCGGCTCCAGCTCGATTGCGCCACGCCGCCGGATGCGATGACGGTGAGCTTCCTGAGCCATGTGCGGGAGCAGATCGCGTTTCAGGGGATTGATTTGCAAGTGCGCGTGATGGGCGCGGGCGGCTGCGGGCCGGCGTGCGGGTGCCACGCGGGCGGGGAGTGAATGTGGTAGGGACGGCACTCCGTGCTGTCCGGGGCGAGCGCAGCGAGGCGGCTGGCTGTAGCCGCCAGCGATCCGCAGCTACACCGCCTCGCTCCACTCGCCCGGCGGACAGCACGGAGTGCCGTCCCTACCCGCGGCTGCGCTGCGGGACTGTAGGCTTCCCCTACGGTCGCGCGAGCGCATGCCCTCACTCTTTCACCGGCGTCCGACCGGACATAGCGCGGGTGAGGGTGAGTTCGTCGGCGTGCTCGAGGCCGCCGCCGGCGGGGAGGCCCTGGGCGAGGCGAGTGACGGTGACAGGGTGCTCGCGGAGCAAGGCGGCGAGATAGTTCGCCGTCGCCTCGCCTTCCACGTCG
Organism: Chthoniobacter sp.; assembly: GCA_025352865.1. Lineage (GTDB taxonomy): Bacteria > Verrucomicrobiota > Verrucomicrobiia > Chthoniobacterales > Chthoniobacteraceae > Chthoniobacter. Next base: position 3,896 of record JANXSB010000549.1, read on the forward strand.
GAGCCGAGGGCGAGGATGATTTCGGAGGGCTGTTCGACGGCGATGCGTTCGATGAGCGAGTCGATGCGGAGGTCTTCGGGGCCGATGTGATCGAGCGGGGAGATGCGTCCGCCGAGCGCGTGGTAGCGCCCGCGGAAGACGCCCGTGCGCTCGAGCGGCAGGATGTCCGTCGGCTGCTCGACGACGCAGAGCAGCGCGTTGTCGCGGTCGGGCACCGCGCAGAATTCGCACAGCGGCTCCGTCGTGAAGAAGCCGCACTGCGGGCACGCGTGGACGTGCTCGCACACCGCGACCACCGCCGCCGCGATGTCGCGCGGCCGTGCGTCGCGCGCCTGCACCATCCACAGCGCGATGCGCTCGGCGCTGCGCGGGCCGATGCCCGGCATGCGCTTGAGTTCCGCGATGAGCGCGCGGATCGCGGCGGGATATTCGACGCGTTTCATCGGCGGGGACTCACAGCCGCGAATTGCTCCAGCCCAGCACCGGCAGGCCCAGCTGCATCTGCTCGATGCGGCGGATGTAGAAATCCACCGCGCCGTCCGAGCCGTATTTGTCGCGCGTCTCGCGGAATGCGGCGAGCGCGCGGTCGAGGAGATTCTCCCGGAAAAAGACGACGCCCTTCCAGTAAAGATCGCGCC